>NZ_JBWXMQ010000010.1:0-277454 GCF_056626735.1 Pseudomonas sp. 1
GGTCGAAAAAAAAGGGCTGTTGAACAGCCCTTTTGCATTTTGTCAGGCCACCGTTTCGGCCGGTGACACGATATTGGTCTTCATTCCGCGCGATCGACCCGAACTCAGGTACGCCGCAATCGACTCCTGGGTGACCTCGCCGAGGAATACCCGCTCGGCATCCATCACCGGCAACCAGGCACGATTGAACTCGTACATCCGCGACAAGAGGATGCGCAAATGCTCGTCGTACGCCGCCGTGGCGTTGAACTCGCGCAGGAACTGGGCACAGGTGCCGGTCTGGCGATGCAGGTCGCGACGGCGCACATAACCCAGTGCCTTGTTCTCGGCGTCGGTGACGACGACATAGCGGCGGTCATGCTCGTCCATCAACTCCAGCGCATCGGCCACCGGGGTTTCCGGGCTCACCGATGGCGCGTTGTCTGCCGCGTCTTCGGCTTTTACCAGTAGCAGGCGTTTGAGGGTGCTGTCCTGGCCGACGAAGTTGCTGACAAAGTCGTCTGCCGGATGCGCCAGCAGCGTGTCCGGATGATCGATCTGCAACAGCTTGCCGGCGCGGAAGATCGCGATCTTGTCGCCCAGCTTGATCGCTTCGTCGATGTCGTGGCTGACCATGATCACGGTCTTGTTCAACGCGCGCTGCATCTCGAAGAACTCGTTCTGGATCATTTCGCGGTTGATCGGGTCCACCGCACCGAACGGTTCGTCCATCAGCAACAGCGGTGCATCCGCGGCCAGCGCGCGGATCACGCCGATCCGCTGCTGCTGGCCGCCGGACAGTTCACGCGGGTAACGATGCAGATACTGCTTGGGCTCAAGCTTGATCATGCTCATCAGTTCGCGGGCGCGGTCGTGGCATTTCTGTTTATCCCAACCGAGCAGTTTCGGCACGACGACGATGTTCTCTTCGATGGTCATGTTCGGGAACAGACCGATCTGCTGGATCACGTAGCCGATGTTGCGGCGCAGGGTCACTTCGTCGAGGTCGGTGGTGTCTTCGCCGTTGATCAGGATCTTGCCGGAGGTAGGCTTGATCAGGCGGTTGATCATTTTCAGCGTGGTGCTTTTGCCGCAACCCGATGGACCGAGGAACACACAGATTTCGCCTTCATTGACGGTCAGGCTTACCGAGTCCACGGCTTTCACATCTTTGCCGTTGCTTTGGAAGGTCTTGCTGAGGTTTTGAAGTTCGATCATTTGAGGAGTCCTTTTGGAGTCAGCGAACGTTGCAGCCACTGCAAAATGAGGTCGGCGAAAATCGCCAGAAGACTGACCAGCAGCGCGCCGACGATGAGCATCGACATGTCGCTGCGGCTGATGGAGGCGAGGATCAGCACGCCAAGGCCGCCGGCGCCGATGGTCGCGGCGATGGTCATCACGCCGATGTTCATCACCACGGCGGTGCGTACGCCCGCGAGGATCACCGGTACCGCAATCGGCAACTCGACCATGCGCAGGCGCTGGCCGAAGGTCATGCCGATGCCGCGAGCAGCTTCGCGGATGCCCGGCTCGACGCCGGTCAGGGCGAGGTAGGTGTTGCGCATGATCGGCAGCAGTGAATAAAGGAACACCGCCGTGATTGCCGGCATCGGGCCGAGGCCCTGGCCGAATTTCGAATAGAACGGCAGCAGCAGACCGAACAGGGCAATCGACGGCACGGTGAGCAATACCGTGGCGCTGGCCTGCAAGGGACCTGCGAGCGTCGGAAATCGAGTCATCAAAATCCCCAGCGGCACGCCGATGAGGATTGCCAGACTGACGGCGATGCCGACCAGGGTGATGTGCTGCCAGGTCAGGTGCATCACCTGCTGCCAGTCGAGGTGGGAAAAGGCGTTCAAAAATTCCATGACTTTTCCTCCTTTAATTCAGTGGATGCTGGCGCAGGAAATCGGCAGCGACTTTCGACGGGCTTTCGTGATCGACATCGACCCGCGCGTTGAGCTGGCGCATGGTTTCGTCGTCGAACAGTTCAGCCAGCGGCTTGAGTTGCTCCGCCAGTTGCGGATGGGCGTCGAGGTAGGCCTGACGCACCACAGGAGCGGCGGTGTAGTCCGGGAAGTAATGCTTGTCGTCCTCCAGCAGCTTCAGGCCGAAAGCATTGAGGCGACCGTCGGTGGTGTAGACCAGACCGGCAAACACCTGCCCGTTGCGCAGCGCGGTGTAGACCAGGCCTGCGTCCATCTGTCGGATGTTCTTGCGGGTCAGGTTCATGTCGTAAAGCTTGACCATGCCGTCCAGACCGTCGGAGCGGTTGGCGAACTCGGTGTCCAGCGCGACCAGGTGGTTGGTCTTGGCTTCAGCCTTCAGCACCTCGTTCAACTGGCTGATATTGCTGATCTGCGGATATTCCTCGGCCACCTTTTTCGGCAGGGCGAGGGCGTAGGTGTTACTGAATTTCGACGGCGTGAGCCAGACCAGGCCTTTTTTCGCGTCGAGTTCTTTTACCCGGGCGTAGGACTGTTCGCTGTCGAGTTTCTCGGTGACATGGTTGTAGGCCACCAGCGACACACCGGTGTATTCCCAGAGCATGTCCAGCTGTCCGCTTTCGTGGGCGCTGCGGGCCAGGTTGCTGCCCAGGCCGCCGGTGATCCGCGCGTCGTAACCTTTGCTGCGCAGGTATTGCGCGGTGATTTCCGCGAGCAGCGTCTGCTCGGTGAATACCCGGGCGCCAAGACGGATAACGGGCTTTTCAGCGGCTTGCGCCAATCCCGCGAACAGCAGGGCGCAGCCTAAGATCAAGCTAAGTCGTTTCATGTTCATTCCTTCGCAAGAGCCTTAAGACGGGCGCAAACCGCGTTCCAGCCAGAGACGGCTGGCGAGGGTGACCACGCCATCGAGCAGCAGGGCCAGCAGCGCGGTGCACGCGGCGCCGAGCAGCAGTTGCGGCTGATTGTTCAGGGCGATGCCGGGGAAGATCAGGCTGCCAAGGCTGTTGGCGCCGATCAGGAAGGCCAGCGGCGCGGTACCGACGTTGATCGCCAGCGCGACCCGCACACCGCCGACGATGATCGGCACGGCGTTGGGCAATTCGACTTTCCACAACACCTGACGCGGCGTCATGCCGATGCCGACGGCGGCTTCTTTCAGCGAACCCTGAACGTTTTTCAGGCCTTCATAGGTGTTGCGCACAATCGGCAACAGCGAGGCGAGGAACAGAGCGAAGATCGCCGGACCGCTGCCGATGCCGAGAATCCCCAGGGCAATCGCCAGCACGGCCAGCGGAGGCACGGTATTGCCGATATTGAAGATCTGCATGAAGCGTTCAGCGCGGCCGACCATGCTCGGGCGGCTCAGGAAGATACCGGCGGGGATGCCCACGACCAGGGCGGCCAGCATTGAAGCGAGGACGAGAATCAGATGAGCTTGCAGGTAAAACAACAAATCGTCGCGGTAGTGTTCGATCGTGTTGATGCCGATCCAGTGGACCAGCAGGGCCAGGAGCGCGATCACCACCGCACCTCCCATCAGCCCTTTGCCATAGCGGATAGCCACAGGCGGACTCCTTTTTTTAGTCGGCGAACGCAGCTCCGCGTGGCATGCCATTCCTGGCTGCCGGAGTCAGCGTTCGCGAGAAGCGGCTTTTTTTCAGCCCGGCAAAAACGGTCTGAAAGCGAGCCATGAGCGCAGCCTCGTCAGGCTAACTTGCTGATTTTTCAGCCCCTGACGAATTGTCGTAACAGGGGATGGACGTCTCCGTGCTTTAAAAGGTTCCCATCCGAGGCAGCATTTGGCCACCCTTAATGTGCTCAACGGTTCGGTTATTGAATCGAGTTGGGCTATAATCGCCGCCCTTTTTTGAATCACCGCCAGGCGATTTCCCATGACCAACCAGGCCGCCGAAGTCGCGAAACGCCGCACTTTCGCCATTATTTCCCACCCCGATGCCGGTAAAACCACCATCACCGAAAAGCTCCTGTTGATGGGCAAGGCGATTGCCGTGGCCGGTACGGTGAAATCCCGTAAATCCGATCGCCATGCGACATCCGACTGGATGGAGATGGAGAAGCAGCGGGGTATTTCCATTACCACCTCGGTCATGCAGTTCCCGTATCGCGAACACATGATCAACCTGCTCGACACCCCGGGCCACGAAGACTTCTCCGAAGACACCTACCGCACCCTGACCGCGGTGGACTCGGCCCTGATGGTCCTCGACGGCGGTAAAGGTGTAGAGCCGCGGACCATCGCGCTGATGGATGTCTGCCGTCTGCGTGACACGCCGATCGTCAGCTTCATCAACAAACTCGACCGTGACATCCGCGACCCGATCGAACTGCTCGACGAGATCGAGGCCGTCCTGAAGATCAAGGCGGCGCCGATCACTTGGCCGATCGGTTGCTACCGCGATTTCAAGGGTGTGTACCACCTGGCGGGCGATTACATCATTGTCTACACCCCTGGCCACGGCCACGAACGCACCGAAACCCGGATTATCGAGAAGCTCGACTCCGACGAAGCCCGCGCTCACCTGGGCGACGAGTACGACCGCTTCCTCGAGCAGTTGGAACTGGTGCAGGGCGCCTGCCATGAGTTCAACCAGCAGGAGTTCATCGACGGTCAACTGACCCCGGTGTTCTTCGGTACCGCACTGGGCAACTTCGGGGTCGACCACGTACTCGACGCCGTGGTCGACTGGGCCCCGCGCCCGCTGCCGCGTGTGGCCAACGAGCGCACCGTGGAGCCGGTGGAAGAGAAGTTCTCGGGCTTCATCTTCAAGATCCAGGCGAACATGGACCCGAAACACCGCGACCGCATCGCCTTCATGCGTATCTGCTCCGGCAAGTACGAGAAAGGCATGAAGATGCGCCATGTGCGTACCGGCAAGGACGTGCGCATCGGCGACGCCCTGACGTTCTTCTCCTCCGAGCGTGAGCAGCTGGAAGAAGCGTACGCCGGCGACATCATCGGCCTGCACAACCACGGCACGATCCAGATCGGCGACACCTTCACCGAAGGCGAAGCCCTGGGCTTTACCGGTATCCCGCACTTCGCCCCGGAACTGTTCCGTCGCGTACGTCTGCGCGACCCGCTGAAATCCAAGCAATTGCGCCAGGGCCTGCAACAGCTGGCCGAAGAAGGCGCGACCCAGGTGTTCTTCCCGGAGCGCACCAACGACATCATCCTCGGCGCCGTCGGTGTGCTGCAGTTCGATGTGGTCGCCAGCCGCCTGAAAGAGGAATACAAGGTCGAGTGCTCCTACGAGCCGATCACCGTGTACTCCGCGCGCTGGATCGAATGCAGCGACAAGAAGAAGCTTGAGGAATTCTCCAACAAGGCGGTGGAAAACCTGGCACTGGACGGCGGCGGTCACCTGACCTACCTCGCCCCGACCCGGGTCAACCTGGCCCTGATGGAAGAGCGCTGGCCGGACGTGAAATTCCGTGCAACCCGTGAGCACCACTAAGCGCTGACTGGTGAGACCCGAAAGCCCACTGATAAAACAGTGGGCTTTTTTTTGCGTGCTGATTAAGTATGCGAACTCATTCAATTCGGGCGCCGAGCGTCCGGTCGATCAACAAGGGAGCAATCGAATGACAGGGAGGCTCGCTCATCTGCTTCGGCCCAACGGTTATTTCAGCCTGATGGCCTGGGTGCTGGCGGCGCTGCTGTTCATCAATCGCCTGAGCAGCATGGTCAAGCTGTTCATGGCGTTGTACTTGCGCCAGGAACTGGGGCTGGCGATCGAAACCGTGGGCTGGCTGCTGTCGGCGTATGGCGGTGGCTTGCTGATCGGCTCGATGCTCGGCGGGTGGCTCAGCGACCACGTGCGCACGGCGCGGCTGACGGCGGCGCTGTTTTTCATCTCTGCGTGGGTTCTGGTGTTGCTGGGGCTGGTCACGCAAGTGCCGTTGCTGGCCGGGTTGCTGTTGCTCAGCGGCACGCTCGACGGCGCGATCCGTACGCTGCATCAACGCTTGATCATGGAGTATTGCGAGGTTGGGCAGCGTCCACGGGCGCAGGCGTTGAGTCGCATCGCCAGGAACCTCGGGATGGCCGCTGCCGGTGTGGCGGGCGGTGTTCTGGCGCAAGTGGATTTTCGTTGGGTGTTTTTCATCAGCGCCGGGCTCACGCTGCTGGCGCTGCTCTGGTTTGTTCGCACGACCTGGCGCCGGCCGGTGCTGGACGCTGAGGAGGCGCCGCAGGCGCAATCGGGTGCGGGCCTGCCGTATCGCGACAAGCCATTCCTCTGGCTGCTGGCAGCGACCCTCCTTCTGGGTATGGCGTTCGACACGGTCTACAGCACCTTGGGCAACTACCTACGCGACTATTACCGCTTGAGTACCGAGGCCATCGGCTGGCAGTTCGCGATCAATGCGATTCTGGTCGTGGCTTTGCAGATTCCCATGTCGCACTGGGGGGAACGCTGGGGCGCGCGTCGGCCGTTGATCGCCGGTTGTGTGCTGCTGGCGGTCGGGCTCGGCATGTTGCCGCTGGGTTCCGGATTGCTTTATGCCTGCCTCTCGACCGTGATCTGGACGCTGGGGGAGGCGTTGTTCATGCCACCGTTGAACGTGCTGGTGATGCAACATGCGCAAACCGGAAAAAGCGGTCGCTATTTCGGTCTGTTCTTCATGGCCTGGAGTGCGAGTTCGCTGCTGTCGCCCGTGCTCGGCGGGCAGCTTTATGGCCAGTTCGGGGGCCACAGTGTCTGGCTGGCGAGTGCCGTGCTGGCCTTGCTGTCTATGCCGCTGATTTATCAGGCGACCCGAGTTCGGCCCGCAAGAGGCGCAGGCGCTTAGCTGATCCGGTTATGGACGTTATTCGAAAGCGGTCTGTCCAGGCACGGCATTTCCGGGCGTTGGTTAGCGTCCTATCTGGTGAACCCGGCTGATCGGAACTAGATTTCAATCAGCGTCAGGTCAGGCATGAATTTCTCACCTGGAACAGGATGGAATCGGCTATGAAAAACAGGTTGCTACGCGTTTTGTTGCTGTTGAAAGTGATGGTGATGCTGTCCCTCGGCACCGCGACGGCCTGGGCCGAGTGCGAGGATCACGATACTCAGGCCTTTAGCGGGCCGGTCGGGCACAGCGCGCTGATGCTGGCCAAGTCCGAGTCCGAGCCGGGTGATCAGGGCCAGGGCGGCAGCGCCGACGATGACGACGACACCACCGATGAGCCGGACACCGACGATCCGGACGAAGGCGACAGCCAGACGTAGATTCCGGGCAAAAGAAAACCCCTTCTTTCCCGATCGATGCGCAATCGAGGCAGAAGGGGTTTGGGCAACTCATCAACAACCCGCCCCGGAAAACGGGGCGGGTTTTTTCATGCCGCGCCGTCGAGGAACTGCTCGGCGTAGTGGCACGCTACCTGACGGGTGTCGAGCTGGCGCAGGGCCGGCTCTTCGCTGCTGCAACGCGCGGTGGCGTACGGGCAGCGCTTGTGGAACGCGCAGCCAGGCGGCGGGTTCAGCGGGTTGGGCAGCTCGCCGACGATCTTGATTTTCGGCTTGTCCGGATCCGGATGGATGGTCGGCGTCGCCGACAGCAGCGCCTGGGTGTACGGGTGCAGAGGACGGGCATAGATGTCCTCTTTCGGACCGATTTCCACCGGACGACCGAGGTACATCACCATCACGTCATCGGCCACGTGCTGCACCACCGCCAGGTTGTGCGAGATGAACACGTAACCGGTGTTGAACTCCTGCTGCATGTCCATGAACAGGTTCAGCACCTGCGCCTGGATCGACACGTCCAGCGCCGAGGTCGGTTCGTCCGCCACCAGCACTTTCGGTTGCAGCATCATGGCGCGGGCCAGCGCGATACGCTGACGCTGACCGCCGGAGAACATGTGCGGATAACGCTGGTAGTGCTCGGGACGCAAGCCGACCTGCTTCATCATCGCCTGGACTTTCTCGCGACGCTCGGAAGCACTCAGGTTGGTGTTGATCAACAGCGGCTCGGCCAGTTGATCACCGATTTTCTGCCGTGGGTTCAACGAGGCGTACGGGCTCTGGAACACCATCTGCACGTCTTTGCGCAGTTGTTTGCGCTGGGCCTTGTCGGCGCCTGCCACTTCCTGCCCGGCGATTTTCAGGGAACCGGACGACGGTTCCTCGATCAGGGTCAGGGCGCGGGCGAGGGTGGATTTGCCGCAGCCCGATTCACCAACGACGGCGAGGGTCTTGCCGGCTTCCAGCTCGAACGACACGCCGTTGAGGGCGCGCACGGTGGCGTGGCCCTTGAACAGGCCACGGGAGACTTCGTAGTGACGGGTCAGGTCGCGGGCGGTAAGTACGACGGCCATTACGCCACCTCCTGGTTCAGCGGATAGAAGCAGCGGGCGAGGCTGTGGCTTTTCGGGTCAAGAGTCGGACGCTGCGCGCGGCAGCTGTCTTGCACGTACGGGCAGCGCGGCGACAGCAGGCAGCCCTGCGGGCGGTCGTAACGGCCGGGAACGATGCCTGGCAGTGTGGCCAGACGCGCGGCACCCTGGCTGTGTTCCGGAATCGCCTTGAGCAGCGCTTCGCTGTACGGGTGGGCCGGGATGTCGAACAGTTGCGGCACCTGACCGACTTCAACGGCTTGACCGGCGTACATCACGCACACGCGCTGGGCGGTTTCAGCCACGACGGCGAGGTCGTGGGTGATCAGCACCAGGCCCATGTTCTGCTCTTTCTGCAGCGCCAGCAGCAGGTCCATGATCTGGGCCTGGATGGTTACGTCGAGTGCAGTGGTCGGCTCGTCTGCGATCAGCAGTTTCGGCTCGCCGGCAATTGCCATGGCGATTGCCACGCGCTGGCTCATGCCGCCGGACAATTGGTGCGGATAGGCATCCATACGGCTGGCGGCGCCGGGGATCTCAACCTTTTCCAGCAGCTCGATGGCGCGCTTGCGGGCGGCCTTGCCGGACATTTTCAGGTGCAGGCGCAGCACTTCTTCGATCTGGAAACCGACGGTGTAGCTCGGGTTGAGCGCGGTCATCGGGTCCTGGAACACCATCGCCAGGTCTTTGCCGACGATCTGCCGACGCTGGCGGTTGTTCAGCTTGAGCATGTTCTTGCCGTCGAAGCTCAGCGAGTCGGCAGTCACGATGCCCGGGTGCTCGATCAGGCCCATCAGCGCCATCATGGTCACCGACTTGCCGGAGCCCGACTCGCCCACGATCGCCAGGACTTCGCCCTTGTCGACTTTCAGGTCGAGGCCGTCGACCACCGGTGTGGCGTTCTTGTCGCCGAAGCGAACGTTGAGATTCTTGATTTCTAACAGTGACATGGGAATCTCCTCAGGCGGCGTTCTTGAGTTTCGGGTCCAGCGCATCGCGCAGGCCGTCGCCCATCAGGTTGATTGCCAGCACGCTGAGCAAAATGGTCAAACCAGGCAGACTCACCACCCACCAGGCGCGTTCGATGTAGTCGCGGGCCGAAGCCAGCATGGTGCCCCACTCAGGGGTTGGCGGCTGGACGCCGAGGCCGAGGAAGCCCAGGGCGGCGGCATCGAGGATCGCCGAGGAGAAGCTCAGGGTCGCCTGCACGATCAGCGGTGCCATGCAGTTCGGCAGCACGGTGATGAACATCAGGCGTGGCAGCCCGGCACCGGCCAGGCGCGCGGCGGTCACGTAGTCGCGGTTCAGCTCACCCATCACGGCAGCACGGGTCAGACGCACATAGGACGGCAGCGACACCACGGCAATCGCGATCACGGTGTTGATCAGGCCTGGGCCGAGGATGGCGACGATCGCCACGGCCAGCAGCAGCGATGGCAGAGCCAGCATGATGTCCATCAGACGCATGATGGTCGGGCCGACCACTTTCGGGAAGAAACCGGCGAACAGACCCAGCAGGATCCCGGGAATCAGCGACATCACCACCGACGACAGACCGATCAGCAGCGACAGGCGCGAGCCCTGGATCAGACGCGACAGCAAGTCGCGACCCAGTTCATCGGTGCCGAGCAGGAACTGCATCTGCCCGCCTTCGAGCCACGCCGGCGGCGTCAGCAGGAAGTCGCGGTATTGCTCGCTCGGGTTATGCGGGGCGACCCACGGCGCGAAAATCGCGCAGAAAATCACCAGCAGCATGAACAGCAGGCCGGCGACGGCGCCCTTGTTTCTGGCGAATGCCTGCCAGAACTCTTTGTACGGTGACGGGTACAGCAGACTTTGATCCACGGCGGTGGCGGCGGTGACTACTGAGGAAGTTGGAGTGCTCATGGGGATTGACCTCAGCGCTGATGACGGATGCGTGGGTTGGCAAAGCCGTAGAGGATGTCCACCACGAAGTTGACCAGAATCACCAGGCAGGCGATTAACAGGATGCCGTTTTGCACAACCGGGTAGTCCCGGGCGCCGATGGCTTCGATCAGCCATTTACCGATGCCGGGCCAGGAGAAGATGGTTTCGGTCAGGACCGCGCCAGCGAGCAGGGTACCGACTTGCAGGCCGACCACGGTCAGTACCGGAATCAGCGCGTTGCGCAGGCCGTGCACGAACACCACGCGCGACGGCGACAGGCCTTTGGCCTTGGCGGTGCGGATGTAGTCTTCACGCAGGACTTCGAGCATCGACGAACGGGTCATCCGCGCGATCACCGCCAGCGGAATGGTGCCCAGCACGATGGCCGGCAGGATCAGGTGGTGCAGGGCATCGACGAACGCGCCCATGTCATCGGCCAGCAGAGTGTCGATCAGCATGAAGCCGGTGCGCGGCTCGATGTCGTAAAGCAGGTCGATCCGCCCGGACACCGGGGTCCAGCCCAGGCTCACCGAGAAGAACATGATGAGGATCAGGCCCCACCAGAAGATCGGCATCGAATACCCCGCCAGGGAGATGCCCATTACCCCGTGGTCGAACAGGGATCCTCGCTTGAGGGCCGCGATCACCCCGGCCAGCAGGCCCAGGATACCGGCGAACAGCAGGGCGGCCATGGACAGTTCCAGGGTCGCCGGGAAGAGGGAGGTGAACTCGGTCCATACGCTCTCACGGGTGCGCAGGGATTCGCCGAGGTCGCCGTGAGCCAACTTGCCGATGTAGTCCAGGTACTGGGCGTACAACGGTTTGTTAAGACCGAGGCGTTCCATTGCCTGAGCGTGCATTTCGGGGTCGACCCGACGTTCGCCCATCATCACTTCCACGGGGTCGCCGGGAATCATGCGAATCAACGCGAAAGTCAGCAAGGTGATGCCGAAAAACGTGGGGATCAATAACCCCAGTCGGCGGGCAATAAAACTAAACATCGTGTGTGGTACCTCATCAGCCGGTTAGGCGTGCCCGGCGACCCTGGGGTCAGGGAGGCCGGGAGTTTTCTTATCTACTTCACCTGGGTGGTGGCGAAGTTATTGGTTGTCAGAGGGCTGATGTGATAACCCTCTACGTTGTTGCGCATTGCGGTGAACATGCGGGTATGGGCCATGCTGATCCATGGCTGATCCTGATTGAACAGCACTTGAGCCTGTTCATACAGCTTGGCGCGTTCGGCCGGATCTACTTTAGCCCGTGCTTCGTCGAGCAGGGCCTGGAATTTCTCGTTGCACCAGCGAGCGTAGTTTTCGCCGTTCTTGGCGGCTTCGCAACTGAGCATAGGCGTCAGGAAGTTATCCGGGTCGCCGTTGTCGCCCGCCCATCCGGCCGAAACCATGTCGTGCTCGCCGGCCTTGGCGCGCTTGAGCATCTCGCCCCATTCCATCACCCGGATGTCGATCTTGATTCCGACTTTCGCCAGGTCAGCCTGCATCATCTGCGCGCCGAGCATCGGGTTCGGGTTGGTCGGGCCGCCGCCGTTGCGGGTGAACAGGGTGAAGGTGGTGCCTTCCGGTACGCCGGCTTCCTTGAGCAGCGCGCGGGCCTTGTCCAGGTCACGTGGCGGGTTTTTCAGCTCGTGGTTGTAGCCCAGCAGGGTCGGCGGGTACGGGTTGACCGCAACGGTCGCGTTGCCTTTGCCGAACAGGGCGTTGACGTAGGCTTCCTTGTCGAAGGCGATGTCGATCGCTTTGCGCACCCGCACGTCGCTGATGTACTTGTGCTGGGTGTTCATGGCGACGTAGGAGACAGTCATCGCATCCAGTTCATCGACTTTCAGGTTGCTGTCTTTCTTGATGCTCGGGATGTCATCCGGTTTCGGGTACAGCGCGATCTGGCACTCGTTGGCCTTGAGTTTCTGCAAGCGCACGTTGTTGTCGGTGGCGATCGCCAGGATCAGTGCGTCAGCCGGGGCCTTGCCACGGAAGTAATCCGGGTTGGCCTTGAAGCGTACCTGGGCGTCCTTGTTGTAGCGCTGGAAGATGAACGGCCCGGTGCCGACCGGTTTGCTGTTCAGGTCGCCGGTCTTGTTGGCCTTGAGCAACTGGTCGGCGTATTCGGCCGAATAGATCGAGGAAAACGCCATGGCGATGTCGGCCAGGAACGGCGCTTCACGACGGGTCAGGGTGAACTTGACGGTGTTGTCGTCGACTTTCTCGACGCTTTTGAGCAGTTCCTTGAAACCCATGCTTTCAAAGTACGGGAAGCCCACGCTCGACAGCTTGTGCCACGGGTGATTCGGGTCCAGCTGACGCTGGAAACTCCAGACCACGTCGTCGGCGTTCATGTCGCGGGTCGGCTTGAAATATTCGGTGGTGTGAAACTTGACGCCTTTGCGCAGGTGGAACGTGTAGGTCAGGCCGTCTTCGCTGATGTCCCAGGATTCGGCCAGCGCCGGAATCACTTCGGTGGTGCCCGGCTTGAAGTCCGCCAGACGGTTGAACACCGTTTCAGCTGCCGCATCGGCTGTGACTGCAGTCGTGTATTGGACTATATCGAAGCCTTCCGGACTGGCTTCGGTGCAGACCACCAAGGGTTTGGCCGAGACGCCGACAGCGACACTCAGCAACGCAGCCGCGATGGCCGCACGTAGGGGAAGCATTTTCATCAAGAACCCTCTGCAATCGGTTGAAGACAAAAAGCCGAACGGCCGACTCGTCACTGAGTCAGCCGTCGGCTGGCGTTTTTACAGGATGTTGAATGGAACGGTGGTCACGAGACGGAACTCGTTGATGTTGCCGTCAGCCTGGTGTTCGCTGGCGCGGTGAGTGGTGTACGTCGCGCGAATCGCAGTGGCCTTGAGCGGGCCGCTCTGCACGGCGTAGGAAGCACCGATGCCGTATTCGTAGTGCGATTCGCCGTCCATCAGGCTCAGGTCGCCGCGCTTGTCATCTGGAATGGTGTAAGCCGTGCCACGGTAGTGAGTACCGTCAATGCCCCAGCCGCGAGCCTGATAGATGTTGAACTTCAGGCCTGGTACGCCGTATTCGGCCATGTTGATGCCGTAGGCGATCTGGAAGGATTTCTCGTTCGGGCCGTTGAAGTCCGACAGCAGGGAGTTGGCCAGGTAGATGCCGTTGGTTTCATGCAGGTAGTCGAAGTACTCGTTACCGTTCACTTGCTGGTACGAGAAGGTCAGGCTGTGGGCCTGGTGAGTCAGGCCGAGGGACAACGAGTAGGTATCGTTGTCGATGTTGCCCATCAGTTTTTTGCCTTCGTCGACGGTCTTGTAGTAGTTCAGACCGGTGGTCAGGCTCAGGACCTGGCTGTCACCCAGTTCGTGGGTACCGCCGAAGTAGTACTGATTCCAGAAGTCTTCGACGTTGGCGACGTACAGGCTGGTTTTCAGGCTTTTGAGCGGCTGATAGTTCACGCCCGCGGTGTAGACCTTGTCGGTTTCTTCGCCGTTGGCGCCGTATTCGGAACGGAATTTCGACAGGCTCTGCTCGGTACGTGGCGAGACGCGGTCGAAACCGGCGAGGTCGAACGACAGGTTGTTCAACTCCTCGCTATGCAGACTGATCCCTTCAAAGCTCGAAGGCAGCGGACGGTTGCCGATAACATCGACAATCGGCGTGCTGAAGTTCTGACGACCGGCGGTCAACGTGGTGTTCGACACGCGGAACTTGACGTTGGCCAGACCCAGTTTGCTCCACTGGTCGACCGCATCACCGTCGGAATGGGCGAGGGTGCGGTTGGAGCCGCCGGCGATATCCTTGCGGTCACGGTCGAGAACGATGGCGTTGTAAGCGGCAACTTCGGTGCTCACGCCAACGGTGCCTTGGGTGAAGCCCGAGGTGTAGTTGACGATGGTGCCCTGAACCCAGTTGATACGACGCGGGGTCTTTGTTCTGACCACTGGCGAGGTGTCTTTGTCGCTGTTTTTCACGTAACTGAAACTGTCGTCACGACGACGCAGTTCGTTGGCATACCAGTTACGCGTTGTGCCGCCCAGGCTTTGTCCATCGATAAAGCCTTTGGCCTCGCTTTGGGCGCTGCTGCCGGCCAATGTGGTAGGGATGAACTCCTGACTTGCAGGTTCCGCGTAAGCCGTGGCGGTGATGCTGCTGATGGCCAAGGCCAGTATCGCGGTATTGCTCAGTTTCATGGGTGAAGCTCCTTTACTTTCTTTTTATGCCGGCTTTTTTGGGTTGGCCGGTTATTGGTTTAGAACTCATTCACACATCGCAAACGTTTGCAAAAGGCCTGAATGGCGAATTTCGGCAAAGCGCTTGCGTGAGGGGGTAGACGGCCCCCTCAGCGTTGCGGCTAATCGGTTGTTTGTTTAATCGATGCTGACACCCGAAAACACGTTGCGACCGAACGGGCTCACCTTGAACCCTTCGACTTTGGCGCTCAGCGGCTGGTTGACCGTCGAGTGGGCGACAGGCGTGATCGGCACTTGCTGCTTGAGCAGTTGTTGGGCCTGTTTGTAGAGGACGGTGCGCTGGTCGCGGTCGGTGACGACCTTGGCCTGCTTGATCAGCTTGTCGTAAGCCGGATCGCACCACATGGAGTAGTTGTTGCCGCCGATGGCATCGCAGCTGTACAGCGTGCCGAGCCAGTTGTCCGGATCCCCGTTGTCACCGGTCCAGCCGATCAGGCTGATGTCGTGCTCGCCATTCTTGGTGCGCTTGATGTACTCGCCCCATTCGTAGCTGACGATCTTCACTTTCAGACCGATTTTGGCCCAGTCAGCCTGGAGCATTTCGGCCATCAGTTTGGCGTTCGGGTTGTACGGACGCTGTACCGGCATCGCCCACAGGGTGATCTCGGTGCCTTCCTTGACGCCGGCAGCCTTGAGCAGCTCTTTGGCTTTTTCCGGGTTGTAGGCGGCGTCCTTGATGGTGTCGTCGTAGGACCATTGGGTCGGCGGCATGGCGTTGACGGCCAGTTGGCCGGCGCCTTGATAAACCGCGTTGAGAATCCCCTGTTTATTCACCGCCATGTCCAGTGCCTGACGCACTTCGAGCTGGTCGAACGGCTTGTGGCGCACGTTGTAGGCGATGTAGCCGAGGTTGAAGCCCGGCTTCTCGATCAATTGCAGTTTCGGATCGTTCTTCAGTGCCGGTACATCGGCCGGACGCGGGTGCAGCGTGACCTGGCATTCGCCGGCCTTGAGCTTTTGCACGCGTACCGAAGCATCGGTATTGATCGCGAAAATCAGGTTCTTCAGCTTCACCCGGCTCTGATCCCAGTAATGCGGGTTGCCGGTGTAGCGGATGTTCGAGTCTTTCTGATAGCTCTTGAACACGAACGGGCCAGTGCCGATCGGCTTCTGGTTGATGTCGCTCGGTTTGCCTTCGGCCAGCAGCTTGTCGGCGTACTCGGCGGACAGGATGGCGGCGAAGCTCATGGCGATGTTCTGGATGAACGCGGCGTCGACGCTGTTGAGCGTCATGACCACGGTCAGCGGCCCGGTCTTCTCGACCTTGGCGATGTTCTTGTTGAGGCTCATCCCGTTGAAATACGGGAACTCGGTCGGATAAGCCTTACGGAATGGCTGTTGCGGATCGAGCATGCGGTTAAACGTGAACAGCACGTCGTCGGCATTGAAGTCGCGCGTGGGTTTGAAGTACGGCGTTGTATGAAACTTCACACCTTCACGCAGGTGAAAGGTGTACTTGAGACCATCCTCGGAAATATCCCAGCTGGTTGCCAGGCCCGGTACGACATTGGTCGCGCCTTTTTCGAACTCGGCCAGCCGGTTGTACAGCGGCTCGGCGGCGTCGTTATCGGTCGCCGTTGTGTACTGCGCGGTATCGAAACCGGCCGGGCTGCCTTCGGAGCAGAACACCAGACTGTTGCCGGCGGCGAAACTGGCGGACGCGGCGGTCAACAGACCGGCGCCCAGCAATGCGGAAAAAACCAAGGTATGGCGCATGACGCTCCCTCTTTTTTAGTGTTGTTCAATGCGCCGCGATCCCGTCCAGGGAAGTTGTGGCGGCATCGAGTTCAAACCAATACGGCAGCAAAACCGATGGTCCACGCAGTCACTGGTCAGAACCCGACGGTAGGGGCCGTGGGTCTGGCAGTAAATGCGCTGAGTCCTAAAGACTCGTAGGAAAAGGCAACACGTCCTGAACCAACCCGGTAAGACCGGTTGGAAAAGTTTGTAGGCAGATTCCTAACTTCTCGGCAAAAAAAACAGCGGCGACGCTGAAAACGTCGCCGCTGCTTCTTTTATTTGCTGACGCTGACGCCGTAGAAGGAGTTCAAGCCGAATGGGCTGATCTTGAAGTCCTGCACGTTGGCGCGCATGGGTTGATACACCGTCGAGTGAGCGATAGGTGTCATAGGGACTGCATCTTTGAGGACGTGCTGCGCCTCTTTGTAGAGTTCGGTGCGCTTGGCCTGGTCAGTGGTGCGCTTGGCTTCTTTCACGAGGCCGTCGAATTTCTTGTCGCACCATTTGGAGAAGTTGTTGCCGCTCAGGGAGTCGCAACCAAACAACACGTTGAGCCAGTTGTCCGGATCACCATTGTCACCGCTCCAGCCAATGATCATCGCCTGGTTCTCGCCACCCTTGGAGCGCTTGATGTACTCGCCCCATTCGTAGCTCTGGATCTTCACTTTCAGGCCGATCTTGGACCAGTCGGACTGGAGCATTTCAGCCATCAGCTTGGCGTTCGGGTTGTACGGACGCTGCACCGGCATCGCCCACAAGACGATTTCGGTACCTTCCTTGACGCCGGCTTCCTTGAGCAGCTGCTTGGCTTTCTCGGGATCGTACTTGGCGTCCTTGATGGTGGTGTCGTAGGACCACTGGGTCGGCGGCATGGCGTTGACGGCCAGTTGGCCGGCGCCCTGGTAAACCGAGTCGATGATCTGAGGCTTGTTGACCGACATGTCCAGTGCCTGGCGAACGCGCAGGTCGGCCAGCGGGTTAGGCTCGTTGCTGCCCTTGACCTTGTCCATCACGTTGTAGGCGATGTAGCCCAGGTTGAAACCGGCCTGGTCCGGCATTTTCAGCGCAGGGTCGGCTTTCAGTGCGGCGAGGTCGGCCGGACGCGGGAACAGGGTGACCTGGCACTCGTTCTTTTTCAGCTTCTGGATACGTACCGACGGGTCGGTGGTGATGGCGAAGATCAGGTTGTCGATCTTCACGTCTTCAGGCTTCCAGTAGTCCTTGTTGCCGGTGTAACGGATGTTGGAGTCTTTCTGGTAGCTCTTGAACACAAACGGACCAGTGCCGATCGGCTTCTGGTTGATGTCGGCAGCCTTGCCTTCCTTCAGCAGCTGGGCTGCGTACTCGGCGGACTGAACAGACGCGAAGCTCATGGCCATGTTCTGGATGAACGCGGCGTCGACTTCTTTGAGGGTGAACTTGACGGTGTGGTCGTCGACTTTATCGATCTTGGTGATGTTGGTGTCCATCCCCATGTCGGTGAAGTACGGGAATTCGGTCGGGTACGCCTTACGGAACGGGTCATCCTTGTTAATCATGCGATTGAAGGTGAACAGCACGTCGTCGGCGTTGAAGTCACGAGTCGGCTTGAAATACGGGGTGGTGTGGAACTTGACGCCTTCACGCAGGTGGAAGGTGTAAGTCAGGCCGTCATCAGAAATGTCCCACTTGGTCGCCAGACCAGGAACAACGGCGGTGCCGCCGCGCTCGAACTGGGTCAGACGGTTGAACATGGTTTCGGCTGAGGCGTCGAAGTCGGTTCCGGTGGTGTATTGGCCTGGGTCGAAACCGGCCGGGCTGCCTTCGGAGCAGAACACCAGGTTAGTCGCAGCGGAAGCGAAAGGTGCGGAGGCTAACAAGCCTGCGCCGACTAAAAACGGAATGACCGCGTGTTTAAGCATGTTGGCCTCATGATTTGTTGTCATTTTTTAGTAGTGAGGTACGACCTCGTGAGTCGTGCCTGCGGATACTTATGCAGGGCCCATACCCAATGCAAGATCCAGAGCGCTCGGCGGCGTCAAAGCGTGGCACGAACGTACCTTAATGTCGCATCCGTATAACTTCTGACGCATTTGACCGTTTGCGGCCGGTTTTTACGGTGCAAACGAAGCCCCAAAACGGTGCGCCGGTCACGTTGTGCGCGCCGGATTGGGGCCGGGTGTTACTTATTTATACCCACCCCGTAAAAGGGGGTTAGACCGAACGGGCTGATCTTGAAGTCGGTGACTTCCTTGCGCAGTGGCTGGAACACCGTGGAATTGGCGATCGGCGTGATCGGCACCTGCTGTTTGAGGATCAGTTGCGCCTGTTGATACAGTTTTACCCGTTGCGATTTATCGGTGGACACCTTGGCCTGCTGCACCAGCTTGTCGTAGGCCGGATCGCACCACTTGGCGTAGTTGCTGCCTTTCACCGCGGCGCAGCTGTAAAGCACGCCCAGCCAGTTGTCCGGGTCGCCGTTGTCACCGGTCCAGCCGTAGATCATCGCGTCGTGTTCGCCATTCTTGGCGCGCTTGATGTACTCGCCCCATTCATAGCTGACGATGTTGGCCTTGATCCCGATCTTCTCCCAGTCCTGCTGGATCATCTGCGCCGACATCCGCGCATTCGGATTGGAGGCGCGCTGCACGGTCATGGCCCAGAGGTTGATGGTTGTACCCGGTGCAACCCCGGCTTCCTTGAGTAGCGCCCTGGCTTTTACCGGGTCGTGCGGCGCGTCTTTTATGTTCGGATCGAACGACCATTGCGCTGGCGGCAAGGCGTTTTGCACCAGCTGCCCGGCACTCTGATAAACCGCTTTGATGATCGCGGGTTTGTCGATGGCCATGTCCAGCGCCTGGCGCACTTTGAGCTGATCCAGCGGTGGATGAGTGGTGTTGTAGGCGAGAAAGCCGAGGTTGAATCCGGCCTGCTTCAATACGCGCAAGTTCGGGTCTTTTTCCATCACTTCAATGTCGGCCGGGCGCGGGTAGCCGCTGACCTGGCATTCGCCGGTCTTGAGCTTTTGCAGGCGTACGGCGGCGTCCGGGGTGATCGAGAACACCAGGTTATCGAGCTTCACGTCCTCGGGTTTCCAGTAGTCCTTGTTCGCCACGTAGCGGATCTGCGCGTCCTTCTGGTAGCGCTTGAACACGAACGGGCCGGTGCCGACCGGTTTCTGGTTGAGGTCGGTGGCGTGGCCTTCCTTCAGCAGCTGCGCGGCGTATTCGGCCGATTGCACCGAGGCAAAGCTCATGGCGAGGTTTTGCACGAACGCGGCGTCAACGTTGTTCAGATTGAAGCGCACGGTGTTTTCGTCGAGCTTTTCCACGGATTTGATTGTGCTGTTCAGGCCCATGTCGGTGAAGTACGGGGATTCGGCAGGGTAGGCCTTGCGGAAGGCGTTTTCCGGGTCGAGCAGGCGCTGGAAGGTGAACAGCACGTCATCGGCGTTGAAGGTGCGGGTCGGGGTGAAGTAGTCGGTGGTGTGGAATTTTACGTTTTGGCGCAGGTGGAAGGTGTATTGGAGGCCGTCCGGGCTTACGTCCCAGCTTGTGGCCAGGCCCGGTTCGATGTCGGTGCTGCCGCGTTTGAATTGGGTGAGGCGGTTGAAGACGGTTTCGGCGGAGGCGTCGAAGTCGGTGCCGCTGGTGTATTGGCTGGGGTCGAAGCCTGCGGGGCTGGCTTCGGAGCAGTAGACGAGGGTTGTTGCTGCGTTGGCGATGGGGGTTATGGCGGTCAGGGCCAGGGTGATCAGGAGTGGTTTTAGGGTGGTTCTTTGCATGTCTGGCCCGTGGGTCTGGAGGTGGTTGTTCCTTGAGGTTAGCGGGGATTTGAGGGGGATCGGAAATATCGTTTTTTGAGGGGATGCGTCTATCTCGGTATATCTGGGCTTGTGTACATATCCGTTGCTGCGGTAACGGCTTCTTAGGGTTCCGCCCTTACGGCGGGTCACTTTTTACAAACGCCTAAAAAGTAACCAAAAACGCTTGCTCCTGCGTTCGGCCCCTCGCTAAGGCTCGGGGTTCCTTCGCTCCGGGATTTATCCGGGGGGCATCGCCTACGGTTTGCTTCGCTGCACCTCCTCTCGATGTGTTTGGCTTCGCCAAACGGTCGCTGCGCTCCCACCCCCGGATAAATCCCTCCACTCAGCCTTCCGACGTCGCCCGTGGATCAAGATCAAAAGCTGCAGCCGAGCTAACGCTCATCCTGTTGAGTGGTGGTGGGGCAACAGCTAGAGCGGTTTGTGTGCTTTTCGGATTTTGAATTCACCTTCGATATCTCACGTCGGCGTATTTCATTTAAACGACGCGGTCAGTCCCCTCTCCCTCCGGGAGAGGGCTAGGGTGAGGGCAGCTTTTGATCGTTCCCACTCGCGTGGGAATGCAGCCCGGGACGCTCCGCGTTCCATTTTCGAATGTTTAAAGATGTGTGGGATTCACCGAACCTTCCCACAATGTTTTCAGGTTGTCCGTCGGAAGCACGCTCTCTAGTCTTCGGTTGTCGCAGAAAACTCTGTGATTGGGTGTGAGAACCCAGGCAAGCGAGTGTTATTCAAACGTCAGTCCGACCATAATTGCCGCCAGCATTCCTGCTGCCTGTAATTGATTTATGGCGGCTGTGTGCGGGCAGACTTCGGTCTGGCCGGAATCTCCTTGCCCGGTTTCTCACCCCGCACATAGCTGCCACCTCTTCGCCGCGTGAGAACGGCATTTGGTGGCTTCAAGTCAGCAAGGAGTTAATCAATGAACAAGGTTGTCCCCGATCCACCCTTCGAAACACCCACCCCCCTCGAAGAAGCCATGCGCGCCGAAGACCTCGCCCGCAACCGCGAAGCCATCAAACGCGCCCTCGACTATTACCTGTGCCCCAACCCTTCCAAACCGCGCCCGAGCACGATGTATATGGTCACGCCCAACGTCGACACCGAAAGCCTGTTGGTCAATGCCTGCGAATCCCTGGCCTCGGCCAGTACGATCGCGAGCAATTTCGCCAATGAACTCAGCGGTTCGCAGCGCAGTACGGCGCTCGGCATCCAGCAGATCATCATGCTGGCCGAGCTTGCGGTGAACCGGGCGCTGGATCGGGTTGATCCGCGAGCCTGACGACCGAGTCATCGTTCATTGCGGGCAAGCCCGCTCCCACAGGGTCGTGCGCGATTTCAATAAATCCACAGAACGGGAGGGAGCTGGCTTGCCAGCGATGACGGCAGAGCTGACAACACAAATCCCGGGCACAAAAAAACCGGCGATCATTTTCTGATCGCCGGTTTTTCATTCAGCCGTCACTCAATCACTGCATCAACACTTCAATCGAGCCATCGGCCGTCAGGCTGACCTGGCTGGTGCCGGCTTCGACTTCAGGTGTGACAGGCGCTGCGTCCATGCCGGCGGCTTTCATCATCATCGGGGCGCGCATGTACGGTTGCGGGAAGCCGTTGCTGTTGAGGTTCAGGTTGACGATTTTGTAGCCCTTGCCGCCCAGGGCGTCGGTGGCCAGTTGGGCGCGGGCCTTGAAGGCGGTGACGGCTTCTTTCAGCAGTTTGTCTTCGCTGGCCTTGCGGGTCGGGTCGGCGATGGCGAAGTCCATGCCACCCATTTTCAGGTCGGTCAGCAACTCGCCGGTGAGTTTGGACAGGGCGGCGAAGTCGGCGCTTTCAAGGCGCAGTTCGGCGCGTTCGCGCCAGCCGGTGATTTTCTGGCCTTTGGTGTCGTAGATCGGGTAGCTGTTGCGGCTGCCCTGGCGCAGGGTGATGTCTTTGACTTGCTTGGCCTGGGCGAGGGCCTTGTTCATGGTAGTGCTGACGTCGGCGGCGAGTTTGGCCGGGTCGGTGTTCTGTTCTTCGGTGTAGAGAGTCACGATCATCAGGTCGCGGGCCACTTCCTGGCTGACTTCGGCGCGCAGGGAAATCTGGTTGTAGTGCAGCTCATCGGCGGCCAGGGCCGGAAGGCTGGCGATGCTGCCGACGGTCAGGGCGAGAAGGGCGGCGCTGCGGCGAAATGTGTGCATGAAAGCTCCTTGATGAGGGGCGCAGGTGATGGTTCGGGGGCCTGCGTCAAACCATCAGACTCTAGCTTTTATGATCCGGTTCGCCCAGTTACAACTTCTATACAGATGGCCGGCAGCCGCTGCGCAGCCAATCGCGAGCAAGCTCGCTCCCACATTTGGGACGCGTTCCCCTGTGGGAGCGAGCTTGCTCGCGAAGGGGCCCTTATAGCCGCAGAAAATCTTTGCGCCATGTGGTCGTTTGCCGCACTTTCGCCTCTCAAGCGCGCGCCTTGGTTATACTCCGTGCGATCCGCCTGGAGCGCTCATCAGGAGAGCTCATGCTCGCCCCCGTACAACTGACTTCCGCCACTCGCCAGAACCTCTGGCGGCTGACTTTCATCCGCACCCTGGTGCTCGCCGCGCAGGCCGGTTCCGTGGGCCTGGCCTACTGGCTGGAATTGTTGCCGTTGCCGTGGGTGCAACTGGTGATGACCCTCGGCTGTTCGATTCTGCTGTGTGTGTTCACCGCTGTACGCCTGCGCACTTCGTGGCCGGTTACCGAGCTCGAATACGCGCTGCAACTGGCCTGCGATCTGGTTATCCACAGTGCCTTGCTGTATTTCTCCGGTGGTTCGACCAACCCGTTCGTTTCGTACTATCTGGTGCCGCTGACCATCGCTGCGGTGACGTTGCCGTGGCGTTATTCGGTGGTGCTCTCGGGCATTGCGCTGGCCTTGTACACCTTGATGCTGACGCATTTCTATCCGCTGGAAACCCTGCCGGTGGCGCGGGAGAACCTGCAGATCTACGGCATGTGGCTGAGCTTCGCGCTGGCGGCAGCGGTCATTACCTTCTTCGCCGCGCGCATGGCCGAAGAGCTTCGCCGGCAGGAAGAGTTGCGTGCGATCCGTCGCGAAGAAGGCCTGCGCGATCAGCAATTGCTGGCCGTTGCGACGCAGGCTGCCGGTGCCGCTCATGAACTGGGCACACCGCTGGCGACCATGAGCGTCTTGCTCAACGAAATGCAGCAGGATCATCACGACCCGATGCTTCAGGAAGACCTGAAAGTGCTGAAGGATCAGGTGAAACTCTGCAAGGAGACCCTGCAACAACTGGTGCGCGCCGCCGAAGCCAATCGCCGGATGGCGGTGGAGATGCAGGACGTTACCGATTGGCTCGACGAGGCGCTCAACCGCTGGCACCTGATGCGTCCGGAAGCCAGTTATCGCTTCCAGCGCCTGGGCCAGGGCCCGTTGCCGCGTGTGGCACCGCCGCCGGATCTGACCCAGGCCTTGTTGAATCTGCTGAACAACGCCGCCGATGCCTGCCCGGAAAACCTTCAGGTGACCCTGGACTGGACCGCCGAAGACCTGACCATCAGCATCCGCGATCATGGCGCTGGTGTGCCGCTGGCCATCGCCGAGCAGATCGGCAAACCGTTTTTTACCACCAAGGGCAAAGGTTTCGGCCTGGGCCTGTTTTTGAGCAAGGCCAGCGTGACACGCGCCGGCGGCTCAGTGAAACTCTATAGTCATGAGGAAGGCGGCACGCTCACCGAGCTGCGCCTGCCCCACGGCGCCCGAGGAGAGCAACATGAGTGACGAAATCCAAGTCGAAGGCGAAGAACTGCCGCATTTGCTGCTGGTCGATGACGATGCGACCTTCACCCGGGTGATGGCCCGTGCCATGGCCCGCCGTGGTTTCCGCGTCAGCACCGCCGGTTCCGCCGAGGAAGGCCTGACCATCGCCCAGGCCGATCTGCCGGACTACGCCGCGCTGGACCTGAAAATGGACGGCGATTCCGGTCTGGTCCTGCTGCCGAAGCTGCTGGAACTGGACCCGGAAATGCGCGTGGTGATCCTCACCGGTTATTCGAGCATTGCCACCGCCGTCGAAGCGATCAAGCGCGGCGCCTGCAATTACCTGTGCAAACCGGCCGACGCCGACGACGTGCTGGCAGCGCTGCTGTCCGAACACGCCGATCTCGACAGCCTGGTGCCGGAAAACCCGATGTCGGTGGATCGCCTGCAGTGGGAACACATCCAGCGCGTGCTGACCGAGCACGAAGGCAACATCTCTGCCACTGCCCGCGCCCTGGGCATGCACCGCCGCACCCTGCAGCGCAAACTGCAGAAGCGCCCGGTTCGTCGCTGAACCTGCGCTGAACGACCATCGCCAGCCCTCGCGATAAAACGCACCGATCATCTATGATCGGTGCGTGTCTGTTCTTTTCTTTATCGAGCCTTTTCCATGAATCAGAACGCTGAATATTCCGCGGTCAACGATGCTGTGCGCGGGCAGTTTTTTCGCAAGGTGTGGGCCATGACCACGCCTTATTGGCGCAGCGAAGAGAAGGGCAAGGCCTGGACGTTGCTGATCGCCGTCATCGCCCTGTCGCTGTTCAGCGTGGGCATCTCGGTGTGGCTCAACAGTTGGTACAAGGATTTTTACAACGCCCTGCAAAAGAAGGATGAGGCGGCGTTCTGGCAATTGATCCTGTACTTCTGCGGGATTGCGACCGTGGCCATTCTCGGTGCGGTGTACCGCCAGTATCTGACGCAAATGCTCACCATCCGCTGGCGGGCGTGGCTCACCGAAAACCATTTCAAGCGTTGGCTGGGGCACAAGAACTACTACCAACTGGAGCAGGGCGGTTATACCGATAACCCTGACCAACGGATTTCCGAAGACCTCAACACGTTCACCAGCACGACTTTGAGTCTCGCCCTGGGCTTGATCCGCACAATCGTCAGCCTGGTGTCGTTCTCGATCATTCTGTGGGGCGTGTCCGGCAGCATCGAAGTTTTCGGCATCGAAATTCCGGGCTACATGTTCTGGTGTGCGCTGCTGTACGCGGCGGTCGGCAGCTGGCTGACACACTTGATCGGTCGACGCCTGATCGGCCTGAACAACCAGCAACAACGGTTCGAAGCCGACCTGCGTTTCTCCATGGTGCGGGTGCGCGAAAACGCCGAGAGCATCGCGCTGTACAACGGCGAGCCCAACGAAAACCGTCGCCTGAGCAGCCGCTTCGGTCTGGTCTGGCACAACTTCTGGGACATCATGCGAGTGTCCAAGCGCCTGACGTTCTTCACCTCGGGTTATGGCCAGATCGCAATCATCTTTCCCTTCATCGTTGCGGCCCCCCGTTACCTGTCCGGCAAGATCGAACTGGGTGAGTTGATGCAGATCAACTCGGCGTTTGGCAACGTGCAGGAGAACTTCAGCTGGTTCATCGATGCCTATGCGTCGCTGGCAGCCTGGAAAGCCACCTCCGATCGTCTGTTGAGTTTCCGGCAGGCCATGACCGATAACGAAGAGCGTTCGCCGGCCATCGATGTGCAGAATCAGGGCGATGAGCTGAAGGTTCATAACCTGGGCCTGGATCTGGCCGACGGTCGTCACCTGCTGACCAGCGCTGACATGACGGTGGAAGCGGGCGACCGCGTGATGCTCAGCGGCCGTTCCGGCAGCGGCAAGTCGACACTGCTGCGGGCAATGGGGCATCTGTGGCCGGCGGGGCACGGCAGTATTCGCTTGCCGGCGTCGCGTCATCTGTTTCTGCCGCAAAAACCGTATCTGCCGATCGGCACCCTGCGCGACGCCTTGAGTTATCCACAACCGGGCGAAACCTACGCGCCAGAGCGTTACGCACAAGTGCTGGAGACTTGCCGCTTGCCGCATCTGGTGGCGCGACTGGACGAGGCCAACCACTGGCAGCGCATGCTCTCGCCGGGCGAACAGCAACGTCTGGCCTTCGCCCGCGCGCTGCTCTATGCACCGCAATGGCTGTACATGGACGAAGCGACGTCGGCGATGGACGAAGAAGACGAAGCCACGTTGTATCAGGCGCTGATCGATCAGTTGCCGGGTCTGAGCATCGTCAGCGTCGGCCATCGCAGCAGCCTCAAGCGCTTCCATCCACGGCATGTGCGGATCGATGGCGGGCATCTGGTCGAGCAGACCGTGACCGCCTGATTTATCCGCACCTCTCTCGTGGGAGCTGGCCTGTCAGCTCCCACAGGATTTGCGTGGAAACGGAAAGTGATCGTACAACTCGCTTGAGCTATGATGCCCACAAGCCGAAATTTCGAGACAAGATGCAGACCATGGAAAACCTGATCGACACCCCGCGCCTCCCTCGCAAGCGCCGCAGCCTGGCTCAAGAACTGGTGACGGTGCTGACCGAGCAAATCCGCGACGGTCTGCTCAAGCGTGGCGACAAGTTGCCCACCGAGTCGGCGATCATGGAAGCCCATGGTGTCAGCCGCACTGTAGTGCGCGAGGCGATCTCCCGGCTACAGGCCGCAGGTCAGGTGGAAACCCGTCATGGCATCGGTACTTTCGTGCTCGACACCCCGAGCCCCAGCGGTTTCCGGATCGACCCGGCTACCGTGGTCACTCTGCGTGATGTGCTGGCGATTCTCGAATTGCGCATCAGCCTGGAAGTCGAATCCGCCGGCCTCGCCGCGCAGCGTCGCAGCACCGAACAACTGGCCGCAATGCGCGCCGCTCTCGATGCGCTGAACGAAAGCGTGGCCCATGCCAGCGATGCGGTGGCCTCGGACTTTCAATTCCACCTGCAAATCGCGCTGTCCACCGGCAACCGCTACTTCACCGACATCATGACCCACCTGGGCACCAGCATCATTCCGCGCACTCGGTTGAACTCGGCGCGCCTGGCCCATGACGATCAGCAGCACTACATGAATCGCCTGAGCCGCGAGCACGAGGAAATCTACGACGCCATCGCCCGTCAGGATTCCGATGCGGCACGCGCGGCCATGCGCCTGCACCTGACCAACAGCCGCGAACGGCTGCGTCAGGCGCACGAAGAAGCGCAGGCGCAGGGCTGAACTCTGGAAGTGCGGGAAAACGTCATACGGTGTCGACTATAGATAGCGGTAATACCTTTGATGGTTGCGTGGTTCCGTCTATCGTTGCGATGTAGCTGATTTCTGCGGACCCATTTTTGAATTGATAGTTGAAAAGGCTTCTTGAATCCAGAGAGACCTGTTCCTTTCCGGCTGCCGAGGTCGTAAATCTAGTGCCCCATGGTATAGGGGGGCTAAAGCGGTCGGGCTTGACTGCAATTGTTATGTCGATCTGTTGGTTTGCTGCTTTCCCCTCATAAAAGAAATCGAGTAGAAAAACGCCATCCAGTTTTTTGGTGTCCAGCACTCCATTTGGCGCCTGAGGTGCTTCCGCTGGGGCAAGTAGATTTAATGGGGATAATTGTAGTGTCTGCATGAGAAACTCTCCTTGGGTCGGGGTGAGTGCAATCTTTTTGTACCCCGCCAGTTGAGCTTCTTTGTGTGCCGGTGTGCCACTGTCAGAAATAACAGTGGCGACAAGCGGTCGCAATTGATCCCCCGCGCGTGATCAGGCCTCGATATATAGTCTCAACGGCTCCGAACACGGCTCCAGACTGGCCTCATCAGCAAACTTGTAGCGCAGCTCAACGGTACTGTTCAGGTACTTTTCCAGCTCGAACTTCGGGATGCTCAGTTCGATCCCGGTCAGGCCGACCATGTCATCGAGTGCTTCATCCCAGACGCCGGTCGGTTCCGACAGGCCCAGCCATTCAGGCTCTTCAGGATCAGCGCCGAGAATCGGGTACACATCCCAGTTCGGCGGTGTGTTCTGCCCGTCGGGCACACGGACGATCAAATCGTCATCCAGAGTCGACAGCCGCAGGATGATCGAATCGCTGGCGTGGTCGGGGAATTGCGGAAGGTGTGCAGCGGCAAACGTCATGCTTCGTTCTCCTTGAAAGATCTGCCGCGATCCTTCGCGGCAGTCGTCGCACTTTACCCGGCGAATCGGTGAGGCGCGCCGGGGCAATCTTGTCCGGGCATTTCAGCTCTGGGGCAGAATCGAACGATCGACCCTGACCGCCAGCTTGCCCGGGCCGGGCCTGACGTCGAACGTCGCCAGGCCCTGAGCATCCACCGACGTGCGGGCGATGGCCATGCCGTCACGCAGCAATTGCAGCGGCGCACCTTTCAACGATTGGCCCGAGGCCAGTTCCACTTTCAATTTGATCGTCATCGAATCACTCCTTAATTCGTGTTGCCGGTTGGTTGGTAGTCCTTGAGCAGCAGGTAAGTGCTCCAGCCCCACCAGTCGTCGACGGTGGCGGTGTCGTTGAGGTTGTTGACGTCCTTGCGCCGCAGGACTTTGTTGCCCTGAAGGCGGAACAGTGGCGAGAAGTTGTTGGCCGGATCCAGCACGGCTGTCAGATCCGGCAACCGTTGCAGCGCGTTGAAGGTGGTCGGCACGCTGCCGCTTGAGTACGCGGCATACACCTCGTCCGCCGAATCCTGCACTGCCTGATTCACCTGCTTTCGGTTGTCGGCATCGGTGGCGTCGAAGTAGCGCTTGTCACCAAACGCACGCCATTGTTCGCCATGTCCGTTGCGTACCTTGAGGCCGAACTTGCTGTCTTCATCGTGCATGAAGCGAGTGATGAGCGAACCCAGGTCGCTCGGCGTCACTGCTGCGGCCATGGCCTTGCGCGGCACCCGCAGATGCCCGGCGGAGAACAGGTCGGTGAGGTAGTGATCGGCGAACGCGTTCATCGCGTAGGCCCGTTCCAGTTGCAGTTCGTCCCGACTGGCGTGGGCGGCAGCGGCGACTTGCAGGGCGGCGGTATGCCCGGCGATGTAGGCCTGACGTGCCCATTCGCCGAAGTGGTCGGCGTTGTTCGCTGCCAGTTTCAGATAGCGCCCGAGCGGGAAGAGGGCCGAGACAAAGCTGCCGCCACCGGTGATCTTGTTCCACTCTTCCGACAACGTATCTCCCAAGGCGTCATAGGCCTCATGGGGTTGCTTGCCGTCCTTGATCGCCTGGTTAACCGCGTCGATCTCTTTTTGCATGATCGCGAGAATCTGTACCGCTTCGGCCTTTGAAGCCGGCAGCGCGGCGAGGGTGTCGAAGGCTGCCGTGAAGCGTTGCAAGCGATCCGCCGGTGTCGCGCCTTCATTGATCGGACGCTCGACGACGCCGTAGAAATCTCCTCCCAGCGCCAGCACCTGGCCGTAGGTCAGTGCCGATCCATTTGGCAGATGCAAGGGCACGTTTTGCGCAAGAAGCGGCTCGGCATTTTCACCGAAACGCAGCCGTGTGTTATCGCCGATAGCTTTGTGTTCCGCGCCCTCGAAGCGTAACTGCGGTTTGCCTTTCAAGGCTTGAGCGGGCAGGGCGGTCGCAGGTTCGACATCGCTGTGCGAGTCGGCGATATGCAGCAACAGATGCGGATTTTCGGTACTGAAAGCGATGCCGTCGCAGGTGAAAAGATCATCGAACCGGGCGATGACCGGCGTGGGTTTTTCCAGGCATTTTGTTTGTAGACCGGACATTTCTTTCTCCTTGATATGTCATCGGTGAGTTTTTATTTAACTGTATGCATATACAGTCAAATCCACTCTAGACGAGAAATTTCCTACGTCAAAAAGAAATCCTGTCCGACAAAAATGCCTGCCAGCGATGAAATGCAGTTGACGGTTATCTTTTAAGTTGTACGATGACCTACAACTTCGGCGAAGGCTGAACGGTCCACTCACAAAAAACGTTGCTACCAGGGTGTTCGAATAATGAATCCACAAGAACTGAAGTCCATCCTCTCCGCCGGCCTGCTGTCGTTCCCGGTGACCGATTTCAATGCTCAGGGCGATTTCAACCGCGCTGGCTACATCAAACGCCTGGAATGGCTGGCCCCGTACGGTGCTTCAGCCCTGTTCGCCGCCGGTGGCACCGGTGAATTTTTCTCCCTCGCTGCCAGCGAATACTCGGAAATCATCAAGACTGCCGTCGACACCTGCGCCAGCAGCGTGCCGATCCTCGCCGGTGTCGGCGGCTCGACCCGCCAGGCCATCGAATACGCTCAGGAAGCCGAGCGTCTGGGCGCCAAAGGTCTGTTGCTGCTGCCGCACTACCTGACCGAAGCCAGCCAGGACGGCGTTGCCGCCCACGTTGAAGCCGTGTGCAAATCGGTCAACATCGGCGTGGTTGTGTACAACCGCAACGTCTGCCGCCTGACCGCGCCGCTGCTGGAACGTCTGGCCGAACGTTGCCCGAATCTGATCGGTTACAAGGATGGTCTGGGCGATATCGAACTGATGGTGTCGATCCGTCGCCGTCTCGGCGATCGCTTCAGTTACCTGGGTGGTCTGCCGACCGCCGAAGTCTACGCTGCGGCCTACAAGGCCCTGGGCGTGCCGGTTTATTCCTCGGCGGTGTTCAACTTCATTCCGAAAACCGCGATGGAGTTCTACCACGCCATCGCCCGCGAAGATCACGCCACCGTCGGCAAGATCATCGACGACTTCTTCCTGCCATACCTGGACATCCGCAACCGCAAGGCCGGCTACGCCGTGAGCATCGTCAAGGCAGGCGCCAAGATCGCCGGCTATGACGCAGGCCCGGTGCGGGCGCCGCTGACCGACCTGACCCGCGAAGAGTACGAAATGCTCGCCGCGCTGATCGACAAGCAAGGTGCGCAGTAACCCAACCCTATAAACAAGGCCGCTGAGCGATCAGCGGCCTTTTGCGTCAGGAGAATGATTCGTGACCAAGCGCTATGACAACTACATCAACGGTGAATGGGTCGCCGGCAACGATTACTCGGTCAACATCAACCCGTCCGAGCTGAGCGACACTATCGGCGATTACGCCAAGGCTGACCTTGCTCAGGTCAACGCCGCCATCGACGCCGCGCGCGCCGCGTTCCCGGCGTGGTCGACTTCGGGGATTCAGGCCCGTCATGACTCGCTGGACAAAGTCGGCACCGAAATTCTCGCCCGTCGTGAAGAACTCGGCACCCTGCTGGCCCGGGAAGAGGGCAAGACCCTGCCGGAAGCTATCGGTGAAGTGACCCGCGCCGGCAACATCTTCAAGTTCTTCGCGGGTGAATGCCTGCGTCTTTCCGGCGACTACGTGCCGTCGGTGCGTCCGGGCGTCAACGTTGAAGTGACCCGCGAAGCCCTCGGCGTGGTCGGCCTGATCACCCCGTGGAACTTCCCGATTGCCATCCCGTCGTGGAAAATCGCCCCGGCCCTGGCCTACGGCAACTGCGTAGTGTTGAAACCGGCGGATCTGGTGCCGGGTTGCGCCTGGGCACTGGCCGAAATCATCTCCCGCGCAGGCTTCCCGGCCGGTGTGTTCAACCTGGTGATGGGCAGCGGTCGCGTGGTGGGGGAAGCGCTGGTCAACAGCCCGAAGGTCGACGGTATCAGCTTCACCGGCTCTGTCGGTGTGGGCCGTCAGATCGCGGTCAACTGCGTGTCGCGCCAGGCCAAGGTTCAGCTGGAGATGGGCGGCAAGAACCCGCAGATCATTCTCGACGACGCCGACCTCAAGCAAGCGGTCGAGCTGTCGGTGCAGAGCGCTTTCTACTCCACCGGCCAGCGTTGCACGGCATCGAGCCGACTGATCGTCACCGCCGGGATTCACGACAAGTTCGTCGATGCCATGGCCGAGCGCATGAAGTCGATCAAGGTCGGTCACGCGCTGAAGGCCGGCACCGACATCGGCCCGGTGGTCTCGCAGGCACAGCTTGAGCAGGACCTGAAATACATCGACATCGGCCAGTCCGAAGGTGCGCGCGTGGTCAGCGGCGGTGGTCTTGTGACTTGCGACACCGAGGGCTACTTCCTCGCGCCGACTCTGTTTGCCGACAGCGAAGCGTCGATGCGCATCAGCCGCGAAGAGATCTTCGGTCCGGTGGCCAATATCGTCCGCGTGGCCGATTACGAGGCGGCACTGGCCATGGCCAACGACACTGAATTCGGCCTGTCGGCGGGTATCGCCACCACGTCGCTGAAGTACGCCAACCACTTCAAGCGTCATTCCCAGGCCGGGATGGTGATGGTCAACCTGCCGACCGCCGGTGTCGATTACCACGTTCCGTTCGGTGGCCGTAAGGGTTCATCCTATGGCTCACGTGAGCAAGGCCGCTATGCGCAGGAGTTCTACACGGTCGTGAAGACCAGCTACATCGGTTCCTGATAGACGCACTATCTGTGGGAGCTGGCTTGCCAGCGAAAGCATCACCTCGGTGTGACAGACATTCCGGGGCGCCTGCATCGCGGGCAAGCCCCGCTCCCACAACGCAAGACCAAAGAAGATTCACCCGCGCATAAAAATAATCAGTGGGAGTACATCTACATGCAATCGTCCAAGCCGACTCACGTCCGCTATTTGATCCTGCTCATGCTGTTTCTGGTGACCACGATCAACTACGCCGACCGCGCCACCATCGCGATCGCCGGCTCCAGTCTGCAAAAAGACCTCGGCATCGACGCGGTCACCCTCGGCTACATCTTCTCTGCATTCGGTTGGGCCTACGTGGCCGGGCAAATTCCCGGCGGCTGGCTGCTCGATCGCTTCGGCTCGAAAAAAGTCTATGCCCTGAGCATCTTCACCTGGTCGCTGTTCACCGTGCTGCAAGGCTTCGTCGGTGAGTTCGGCATGTCCACGGCCGTTGTGGCGCTGTTCATGTTGCGCTTCCTCGTGGGGCTGGCCGAGGCGCCTTCGTTCCCCGGCAACGCGCGCATTGTGGCGGCCTGGTTCCCGACCGCGGAACGCGGCACCGCTTCGGCAATCTTCAACTCGGCGCAGTACTTTGCGACGGTGTTGTTCGCGCCGCTGATGGGCTGGATCGTGTTCACCTTCGGCTGGGAGCATGTGTTCATCGTCATGGGCCTGCTCGGCATCGTGTTCTCGCTGGTCTGGCTCAAGATTATCCATAGCCCGCGCCAGCACCCGATGGCCAACGAAGCGGAAGTGAAGTTCATCGCCGACAACGGCGGCATGGTCGACATGGACCAGAAGCAAGGCAAAAAGGCTGACGGCCCGAAATGGGATTACATCCGCCAGTTGCTGACCAATCGCATGATGCTTGGCGTTTACCTGGGCCAGTACTGCATCAACGGCATTACCTATTTCTTCCTGACCTGGTTCCCGGTGTACCTGGTGCAAGAGCGCGGCATGACCATCCTCAAGGCCGGTTTCATTGCCTCGTTGCCGGCGATCTGCGGTTTTATCGGCGGTGTTCTCGGCGGGGTGATTTCCGATTACCTGCTGCGCAAGGGCCACTCGCTGACCTTCGCCCGCAAGGCGCCGATCATTGCCGGTCTGCTGGTGTCGAGCAGCATCGTGGCCTGCAACTATGTCGACGTTGAATGGATGGTAGTCGGCTTCATGGCCCTCGCGTTCTTCGGCAAAGGCGTCGGCGCGCTGGGCTGGGCGGTGGTGTCCGACACCTCGCCGAAACAGATCGCCGGTCTGAGCGGTGGCCTGTTCAACACCTTTGGCAACATCGCGTCGATCACCACCCCGATCGTCATCGGCTACATCATCAGCTCCACCGGTTCGTTCAAGTGGGCGCTGGTGTTTGTCGGCGCCAACGCGCTGGTGGCGGTGTTCAGCTATCTGGTGATCGTCGGCCCGATCAAGCGTGTGGTACTCAAAGAGCCGCCAACCAGTGGCGGTTCCGAAATCACCGGTAAATTGTCTCAAGCGCATTCCTGAGGAGCGGCGTCATGCAGCTGATTGAACATTCCGACTCGCCGCGCTACATCCGCCTGCACGAGCGGGACAACGTAGTGGTCGTGGTCAATGACCAGGGCGTTCCGGCCGGCACCGCTTTCGCCGATGGCCTGGTGACGGTGGATTTCGTGCCGCAGAGTCACAAGGTCAGCCTGGTGGACATCCCCGAGGGCGGCACGGTGATTCGTTACGGCCAGATCATTGGCTACGCGTTGCAGCCGATTCCCCGTGGCAGTTGGGTCAAGGAAGATCAATTGCGCATGCCGACCGCGCCGCCGCTGGACAGCCTTCCGCTGTCCACCGATGTGCCGGCCGCCCAGGCGCCGCTGGAAGGCTTCACATTCGAGGGGTATCGCAATGCCGACGGCACCGTCGGCACGCGCAACATCCTCGGGATCACCACCACCGTGCAGTGCGTCACCGGGGTACTGGATCACGCGGTCAAACGCATCAAGGATGAACTGTTGCCGAAGTATCCACATGTCGATGACGTGGTGGCGCTGACCCACAGTTACGGTTGCGGCGTGGCGATCACGGCCACCGACGCCTACATCCCGATCCGTACCGTGCGCAATCTGGCGCGCAACCCGAACCTCGGTGGCGAGGCGCTGGTGATCAGCCTGGGCTGCGAGAAACTGCAGGCCGGTCAGGTCATGCACGAAGACGATGCGTCGGTGGATCTGAGCGAGCCTTGGCTGTATCGCTTGCAGGATTCCAGTCACGGTTTCACCGAGATGATCGAACAGATCATGGAACTGGCCGAAACCCGCTTGAAGAAACTCGACCAGCGCCGCCGGGAAACCGTGCCGGCGTCCGAGCTGATCCTCGGCATGCAATGCGGCGGCAGCGATGCGTTTTCCGGGATCACCGCCAACCCGGCGCTGGGTTACGCCTCCGACTTGCTGCTGCGGGCGGGGGCGACGGTGATGTTTTCCGAAGTCACCGAAGTGCGCGACGCGATTTACCTGCTGACCTCACGGGCGCAGAGCAAAACCGTTGCCGAGGAACTGGTGCGCGAGATGGACTGGTACGACCGATACCTGGCCAAGGGCGAGGCGGATCGCAGCGCCAACACCACGCCAGGCAACAAGAAGGGCGGGTTGTCGAACATTGTCGAGAAGTCGTTGGGCTCGATCGTGAAGTCCGGCAGCAGTGCGATCAGCGGCGTGCTCGGCCCGGGGGAACGCTTCAAGCAGAAGGGGTTGGTTTTCTGTGCGACGCCGGCGAGTGATTTTGTCTGCGGCACGTTGCAACTGGCGGCGGGGATGAACCTGCATGTGTTCACCACCGGACGTGGTACGCCTTATGGTCTGGCCATGGCGCCGGTGGTGAAGGTTTCGACCCGTACCGAACTGGCGCAGCGCTGGCCGGATCTGATCGACATCGATGCCGGCCGGATTGCTACCGGACGCGCGTCCATCGAAGAGTTGGGCTGGGAGCTGTTCCACTACTACCTGGATGTGGCGAGCGGCAAGCAGCAGACGTGGGCGGAGAAGCACAAGCTGCATAACGACATTACGTTGTTCAATCCGGCGCCTATCACTTGATCTACTTGAGGGGTGTTGATCGTTCCCACGCTCCGCGTGGGAATGCAGCCCGGGACGCTCCGCGTCCCAACAGCGTGACGCGGAGCGTCACAGGAGACGTTACCACGCAGAGCGTGGGAACGATCAGGGTGAAAGTGGCTTATCATTGGCCCCCTGACGACGCTCACCTCCAAGGCTCTCCGGCATGCTGGCTATCTTCCTCGAAACCTTGAACATCACCGCGCCGGTGTTTGCCATGCTGTTTCTCGGTGTGCTGCTCAAGCGCATCGACTGGATCAACGACAACTTCATCCACACGGCATCGTCATTGGTGTTCAACGTCACCATGCCGGCGCTGCTGTTTCTCGGCATCCTGCATGCCGACCTGCACGCCGCGCTGCAACCGGCGCTGCTGATCTATTTCGCACTGGCCACGCTGGTCAGTTTTGCCGTGGCCTGGGGCTGGGCGATTTTTCGCTGTCCGCGCGAAGATCGTGGCATCTACACGCAAGGCGCGTTTCGCGGCAACAACGGGGTGATCGGCCTGGCGCTGGCGGCGAGCATGTACGGCGACTACGGAATTTCCCTCGGGGCGATTCTCGCGGCGCTGGTGATCCTGTTCTACAACACCCTGTCGACGATCGTGCTGGCGGTGTACAGCCCGGTGATCAAGTCCGATCCGTGGAGCATCTGCAAAAGCGTGGTCAGCAATCCGCTGATCATCAGCGTGATCGCAGCGGCACCGTTCGCTTATTTCAAGATCGGTCTGCCGGGGTGGCTGGAGACCTCGGGCCAATATCTGGCGCAGACCACGCTGCCGCTGGCCCTGATCTGCATCGGCGGTACGCTGTCGCTGGCGGCGCTGCGCAAGAGCGGCAACATGGCGCTCAGTTCGAGTCTGGTGAAGATGATCGGCCTGCCGGTGATCGCCACGCTGGGTGCATGGCTGTGGGGCTTTCGCGGGGCGGAGCTGGGGATTCTGTTTCTGTACTTCGGCAGCCCGACCGCCGCGGCCAGTTTCGTCATGGCCCGTGCCGCGCAGGGCAACCATGAACTGGCGGCGGCGATCATCGTGCTGACCACGTTGATGGCGGCGATCACCACCAACATCGGGATCTTCTTCTTGCAGTGGGGCGGGTGGATCTAGCCCGAGACCGGGCTTGATCTTTCGGGCCTCTTCGCGAACAGGCCCGTCAATCAGGGTTTCTGGTAGGTATCGATCACTTCCTGCGCCGCGCGGAACGCATCGATTGCCGCCGGCACGCCGGCGTACACCGCGCAATGCAGCAGCGCTTCGCGGATCTCATCGACCGTGCAGCCGTTGTTCAGCGCACCACGCACATGCCCCTTCAACTCCTGCGGACACTTCAGCGCGGTCAGTGCGGCAAGAGTGATCAGGCTGCGGGTTTTCAGCGGCAGGCCTTCGCGATTCCACACGCCGCCCCAAGCGTGTTCGTTGACGAAATCCTGCAACGGTTGAGTGAATTCGGTGGCGTTGCCCAGCGCGCGGTCGACAAACGCGTCGCCCATTACCTGACGGCGGACTTCAACCCCGGATTTCTTCGATTCGGTCATGGCACATCCCTCTTGTGGTGTTGGCGGCGCCAAGCGCGTACGGACGTAAAAAACAGAAACGTCAGCAGCGTCGGCAGCACATAAAACAGCATCAACCGTTCAAGCTTGCCGGCCAGTGGCATGCCGGTGGTGAACGACACCACGTGCAGCCCGTAAGCCAGATACAAACCAAGCAGCAACAGGCCTTCAGCCCGAGTCACGCGATAACCGGAATAGAACACCGGCAGGCACAGCGCCGCGACGCCGAGCATCACCGGCAGGTCGAAATCCAGTGCGTTCGGCGAGACCGACAGCGGCGTCGGCGCGATCAGTGCGGTGAGGCCCAGCACCCCAAGCAGATTAAACAGGTTGGCACCGATCACGTTGCCCACGGCAATGTCCCGCTGGCCGCGCAGCGCGGCGATCAGTGAGGTGGCGAGCTCCGGCAGCGAGGTGCCGACCGCGACCACGGTCAGACCGATCACCCGTTCGGAGAATCCCAGGTCGGTGGCCACGACCACGGCCGCACCCAGCAGCAGGTGCCCGGCGAACACCAGCATGCCCAGACCGCCGACGATCATCAGCAGGCTGGTAAACCACGGCGCCTGCGGATCGTGCGGTTGATCGGAATGCGGTCGGGTCGAGTGCCGCGACTGGCGCAGCAACAACCCGAGGTAAAGCCCCAGGGCGCCAAGCAGCAGTACGCCGTCGAGGCGCCCGAGCTCTTCATTCCATGCCAGCACGAACACCAGCAGGCTGGCGCCGATCATCAACGGGATGTCGAGGCGCACCAGTTGCCGCGACACCCGCAGCGGAATGATCAGCGCCGACAGGCCGAGGGTGACAAGAATGTTGAAAATACTGCTGCCGATCACGCTGCTGACGGCGATGTCCGGCGTGTGCGCCTGCACGGCCTGCAGGCTGACGGCCATTTGTGGAGCGCTGCTGCCGAGGGCAACGATGGTCAGGCCGATGATCAACGGTCGTACATGCAGGCGCGCGGCCAGGCGCACGGCGGCGCGCACCATCAGTTCGGCGCCGGCGATCAGCAGGAACAGCCCGCTGAGCAATTCGATCACGCTGATCAGGGGTAAGTCGGTCAATCCGAAAATGGTGGGCGCTCCATCAGTCGTCGAGAGCCTGGACCCGAACACGGGCGGTTCCACTGCGCAGCATACCGAGCTGTTCGGCCGCCGCACGTGAAACATCGATCAGGCGGCCACGGGTGTGCGGGCCGCGGTCGTTGATGCGGACCACGACGGATTCATCGTTTTTCAGGTTGGTGACCTTCACCCGTGTGCCGAACGGTAACTGGCGGTGGGCGGCGGTCAGGGAATTCTGGTTGAACGCTTCGCCGCTGGCGGTGCGTTTACCGTGGTGCTTGGCACCGTAATAGGAGGCGACGCCGGTCTGGTCGTAACCGTGCGGGTCGATGGTGTCGGTGCTGGCGCAACCGGCTAGCAAAGAGAGCAGGGCGCAGGCGCCGAGCAGACGTTTCATTCAAAAGCTCCCAAATAACAATGTGGGAGCGAGCTTGCTCGCGAAGAAGCCGTCACATTCAGCATCAATGTTGAATGTCACGACGCCTTCGCGGGCAAGTCGGAGCGCCGAACCGCCACTCCCACAGGGAATGGAGCCAGGCTTTGGATCTGGCTCCATTGTGGTCAGCCTTCGAGCTTGCTTTTCAGCAGTTCGTTCACTTGCTGCGGGTTGGCCTTGCCTTTGGAGGCTTTCATGGCCTGACCGACGAAGAAGCCGAACATCTTGCCGCGCTTGGCTTCGTCTGCCGCACGGTATTGCTCGACCTGCTCGGCGTTGGCCGCGAGCATTTCATCCAGTACCGCGGAGATTGCACCGGTGTCGGTGACTTGCTTCAGACCGCGCTTCTCGATGATCTCGTCCGCGCTGCCTTCACCGTTGGCCATCGCTTCGAACACCACCTTGGCGATCTTGCCGGAGATGGTGTTGTCCTTGATGCGCTGCAGCATGCCGCCCAGTTGCTCGGCCGAAACCGGCGAATCCTCGATGTCCAGGTTCTGCTTGTTGAGCAGGCTGCCCAACTCGACCATCACCCAGTTCGCCGCCAGTTTGGCGTCGCCGCCGATGCTGGCGACCTTCTCGAAGTAGTCCGCCTGCTCACGGCTGGTGGCCAGCACGTTGGCGTCGTAGGCCGACAGACCGAACGCAGTCTGGAAGCGCTCGCGTTTCTGCGGTGGCAGTTCCGGCAGGGTGGCGCGCACGTCGTTGAGGAACGAGTCCTCAATGACCACCGGCAGCAGGTCCGGATCGGGGAAGTAACGGTAGTCGTTGGCTTCCTCTTTGCTGCGCATCGGACGGGTCTCGTCCTTGTTCGGATCGTACAGACGGGTCTGCTGGATCACTTTGCCGCCGTCTTCGATCAGGTCGATCTGACGCTGGATTTCGGAGTTGATTGCCTTCTCGATGAAGCGGAACGAGTTGACGTTCTTGATCTCGCAACGGGTGCCGAATTCAACCTGGCCTTTGGGACGCACCGACACGTTGCAGTCGCAACGCAGCGAGCCTTCGGCCATGTTGCCGTCGCAGATGCCCAGGTAACGCACCAGCGCGTGGATCGCCTTGACGTAGGCCACGGCTTCCTTGGCGCTGCGCATGTCAGGTTCGGACACGATTTCCAGCAGCGGCGTGCCGGCACGGTTCAGGTCGATGCCGGTGGCACCGCTGAATTCTTCGTGCAGGCTTTTGCCGGCGTCTTCTTCAAGGTGCGCGCGGGTGATGCCGACGCGTTTGACCGTGCCGTCTTCCAGGGCGATGTCCAGGTGGCCCTTGCCGACGATCGGCAATTCCATCTGGCTGATCTGGTAGCCCTTCGGCAGATCCGGGTAGAAGTAGTTTTTACGGGCGAACACGTTGCGCTGGCCGATCTCGGCGTCAATCGCCAGACCGAACATCACCGCCATGCGCACGGCTTCCTGATTCAGTACCGGCAGGGTGCCGGGCATGCCCAGGTCGATCAGGCTGGCCTGGGTGTTCGGCTCGGAACCGAAAGTGGTGGAACTACCGGAAAAGATTTTCGACCGGGTGGTGAGCTGGGTGTGAATCTCCAGCCCGATCACGACTTCCCATTGCATGTGTGTCTCCTCAGAAGCCGGTTGGGGTGCGGGTGTGCCAGTCAGTGTTCAGTTGATACTGGTGCGCAACGTTGAGCAAGCGGCCTTCCTGGAAATACGGAGCGAGCAGTTGCACGCCGACCGGCAGACCATCGACAAAACCGGCCGGCATCGACAGGCCCGGCAGGCCCGCGAGGTTAGCGGTGATGGTGTAGACGTCTTCCAGGTAGGCAGCGACCGGGTCGCTGTTCTTGGCGCCGAGTTTCCAGGCCGGGTTTGGCGTGGTCGGGCCGAGGATGATGTCGACTTCGTTAAATGCGCTCATGAAGTCGTTCTTCACCAGGCGACGGATCTTCTGCGCTTTCAGGTAGTAGGCGTCGTAGTAACCGGCGGACAGCGCGTAGGCACCGACCATGATCCGGCGCTGGACTTCAGCTCCGAAGCCTTCGCCACGCGAGCGCTTGTACAGGTCTTCCAGGTTCTTCGGGTCTTCGCAGCGGTGGCCGAAGCGCACGCCGTCGAAACGCGACAGGTTGGAGGACGCTTCTGCCGGGGCGATCACGTAGTACGCAGGAATCGCGTGCTGCATGTTCGGCAGGCTGATTTCCTTGATCACGGCACCGAGCTTCTGCAGCTCTTTGATGCTGTTCTGGATCAGGTCGGCGATGCGCGGGTCGAGACCGGCGCCGAAGTATTCCTTCGGCACGCCGATGCGCAGCCCTTGCAGCGAACCGTTCAGGCCGGCGGTGTAGTCCGGCACTGGCTCATCGATGCTGGTGGAGTCGTTCGGATCGAAGCCGGCCATACCTTGCAACAAAATCGCGCAGTCTTCGGCGGTGCGAGCCAATGGGCCGCCCTGATCGAGGCTGGAGGCGTAAGCAATCATGCCCCAGCGCGACACCCGACCGTAGGTCGGCTTCAGGCCGGTGAGGTTGGTGAACGCGGCCGGTTGGCGGATCGAACCGCCGGTGTCGGTGGCCGTGGCAGCCGGTAGCAGACGAGCGGCAACTGCTGCCGCCGAACCACCGGACGAACCGCCCGGCACGTGTTCCAGGTTCCACGGGTTTTTCACCGCGCCGTACCAGCTCGACTCGTTGGCCGAACCCATGGCGAATTCGTCCATGTTGGTCTTGCCCAGAGTCACGGTGCCGGCGGCGGCCAGCTTCGACACCACGGTGGCGTCGTACGGGGCCTTGAAGTTGTCGAGCATCCTTGAGCCGCAACTGGTGCGGATGCCCTGGGTGCAGAACAGGTCTTTGTGGGCGATCGGCGCACCGAGCAGCGCGCCGCTCTCACCATTGGCCCGGCGCACGTCGGCGGCTTTGGCCTGCTCGAGGGCCAGCTCTTCGGTGAGGCTGATGAAACTGTTGAGCTGCGGATCGAGCTGGGTAATGCGCGCCAGCAGGACTTTGGTCAGCTCTTCGGAAGAAAACTTTTTATCGGCGAGACCGCGGGCGATCTCGGCCAGAGTCAATTGATGCATTGCAGGCTCTTTCCCTTTAGTCGATGACTTTCGGAACCAGGTACAGGCCGTTTTCGACCGCTGGTGCGATGGACTGATAAGCCTCGCGGTTATTGCTTTCGGTCACGACGTCGGCGCGCAGGCGCTGACTGGCTTCCAGCGGGTGGGCCAGCGGCTCGATACCGTCGGTATCGACCGCCTGCATTTCGTCGACCAGCCCGAGAATGCTGTTGAGGGCCGAAGTGATATGTGGAAGATCGGCGTCATTAAGGCCAAGGCTGGCCAGATGAGCGATTTTTTCCACGTCGGAGCGTTCTAGCGCCATCGGGTTTCTCCAGTGGAAAACAGGACGGACGGCGTCCGTGTGTTAGATTGTCGGAACACTACCGCACTTCTACGGTCATAAGGCCGCGATTGTGGGGCTTGGTGCACAGAAAAGCGGCCAATTTAACATATTGGCGCCTTGCCCAAAATCCCTGTCGTTGTTAGAGTTTGCCGCACTTTTTTACCCACGCGTTGCCTAGGGTCCCTTTCCCATGTTCAAGAAACTGCGTGGCATGTTTTCCAGCGATCTTTCCATTGACCTGGGCACTGCCAACACCCTTATTTACGTGCGCGAGCGCGGCATCGTCCTGAATGAGCCATCGGTTGTGGCCATTCGGACACACGGTAACCAGAAAAGTGTCGTCGCTGTCGGCACCGAGGCCAAGCGCATGCTCGGTCGTACGCCGGGCAACATTGCTGCCATTCGTCCGATGAAGGACGGCGTGATCGCCGACTTCAGCGTCTGCGAAAAGATGCTGCAATACTTTATCAACAAGGTTCACGAAAACAGCTTTCTGCAGCCCAGCCCTCGTGTGCTGATCTGCGTTCCATGCAAGTCCACCCAGGTTGAGCGTCGTGCCATCCGTGAATCGGCCCTTGGCGCCGGTGCCCGTGAAGTGTTCCTGATCGAAGAACCAATGGCCGCTGCAATCGGTGCCGGTCTGCCGGTTGAAGAAGCTCGCGGTTCGATGGTCGTGGATATCGGTGGTGGTACTACCGAAATCGCGCTGATCTCCCTGAACGGTGTGGTCTATGCCGAATCCGTACGCGTTGGCGGCGACCGCTTCGACGAAGCGATCATCACCTACGTGCGCCGCAACTACGGCAGCCTGATCGGCGAATCCACCGCCGAGCGCATCAAGCAGGAAATCGGCACAGCCTACCCGGGCGGCGAAGTTCGCGAAGTCGACGTTCGCGGTCGCAACCTGGCCGAAGGCGTTCCACGCGCATTCACCCTGAACTCCAACGAAGTGCTGGAAGCTCTGCAAGAGTCCCTGGCAACCATCGTTCAGGCCGTGAAAAGTGCTCTTGAGCAATCGCCGCCGGAACTGGCTTCCGACATCGCCGAGCGTGGCCTGGTGCTGACCGGTGGTGGCGCGCTGCTGCGTGACCTCGACAAGCTGCTGGCCCAGGAAACCGGTCTGCCGGTGATCGTTGCCGAAGATCCGCTGACCTGCGTCGCTCGCGGCGGTGGCCGTGCATTGGAAATGATGGACAAGCACACCATGGACCTGCTCTCCAGCGAATAATCGCCGGGTGCAATACGTGGGTGAGCGCGCAGGCAGCACTTTGCAGTGCTGCCTGTTGGCGTTTATCTTCTGTCAGTCTTCATCCAGGCCGGTTTGATGCCGTATGAATAAACAGAACATTTGCCTGGGAGGAGCGGCTTATTAAACCGCTTTTCGCCAAGGGCCCCTCACTGGGCGTGCGCTTGTTGGTGCTGGCCGTGCTATCGGTCGCGCTGATGGTCGTTGACGCGCGTTTCAGCCTGCTTAAACCCGTACGCAGCCAGGCCTCGCTGGTGCTGATGGACGCCTACTGGATTACTGACCTGCCCGGACGGTTGTGGGAAGGTATCGCCAGCCAGTTTGGCAGTCGCACCGAGCTCGTGGCCGAAAACGAAAAACTCAAGTCGGAGAACCTGCTGTTGCAGGGGCGCATGCAGAAGCTTGCCGCCCTCACCGAGCAGAACGTCCGTCTGCGCGAGTTGCTCAATTCCTCCGCGCTGGTCAACGAGAAGGTCGAAGTGGCCGAGCTGATCGGCATGGACCCCAACCCTTTCACCCATCGCATCATCATCAATAAAGGTGAGCGTGATGGCGTGGTGCTCGGTCAGCCGGTGCTCGATGCTCGCGGTCTGATGGGGCAGGTGGTCGAGCTGATGCCATACACCTCCCGCGTATTGTTGCTGACCGACTCGACTCACAGCATTCCCGTGCAGGTGAACCGTAATGGTCTGCGGGCGATCGCCAGTGGGACGGGCAACCCGGAGCGCCTTGAGTTGCGCCATGTTGCCGATACTGCCGATATCAAGGAAGGGGATCTGTTGGTCAGCTCCGGCCTGGGTCAGCGTTTTCCGGCCGGTTATCCGGTGGCAACGGTCAAGGAAGTCATCCACGACTCCGGCCAGCCTTTCGCCATTGTTCGCGCTGTGCCGACCGCCGCACTGAACCGCAGCCGTTACCTGCTGCTGGTATTCAGTGACAACCGCACCGCCGAAGAACGTGCCAATGATGCCGCGCAGGCGCAGGAAAACCTTGATGCCTTCGGTGGCGGTCCGGTGATTCCAGCCACAGTGCCGAAAATCGTCACACCGCCTGCCGCAGCCGCAACAGCAACCCCTGCCACGGCGACACCGGCTGCGCCTGCCGCCAGCACCACGCCGGTCAAACCCGCTGCAAGCAAACCGCCTGCAGCCACACCAGCGGCCAGCAAACCACCGGCAAGTCAACCGGCGGCTCGACCAGCGGCCAAACCGCCAGTCACTGCGCCGGCTACCACCGGGAGGCAAGAATAATGGTCGGGGCTACCGCATCGCGGAACGGCTGGATTGTCTGGCTGACGTTTATTGTCGGCATACTGCTCAGTGTGTCGCCACTGCCCATTTTCATGGAAATCCTGCGCCCGCTGTGGCTGGCCTTGCTCCTGACTTTCTGGGCTTTGTATCTGCCGCACACCGTCGGCATGGTCACGGCTTTCTGCCTGGGACTGGCCGAGGACGTGCTGCAGGGCGACCTGCTCGGTCAGAATGCCTTGATCCTGACCCTGATCACATTCCTGGTGCTTTCATTGCAGCAACGTCTGCGAATGTTCCCGATGTGGCAGCAAAGCCTGGTGATTCTGGTGATCTTCGGCCTTGCCCAGCTGGTACAGCTTTGGCTCAGTGCCTTGACCGGCAACCGTCAGCCGACCCTCGCGCTGGTCCTGCCGGCACTGGTCAGTGCCTTGCTCTGGCCATGGGTCAGCTTCGCTCTGCGTGGATTGCGCCGGCGCTACAAAATCAACTGATCGCTCAGGCATTTGCCCGTACCAGTGCTTGCCTCGCAAATGAAGAGCTTTTTGGGCGAGTGGCTGTTGTTGCCAGACAAGGCGCCGTGACGAGTCATAGCGTGCTATGGCGAGGAGCGGCAACGCAGTAGGCAACACCAGACGCCGACCAAAGGGAACAGCATTTGTGAGGCCGGGCACCAAACAGGGAGATGTCTTGATGAAGCCGCTTTACCTCGCCTCAGGATCGCCGCGTCGGCGTGAATTGCTCACGCAGATCGGCATCCCGTTTACCGCCATCAGCGCGGATATCGATGAAACCCCTCTAGCCCATGAATCCCCATCGGCCTACGTCGAGCGCCTGGCGCGCGGCAAGGCCGAAGCCGGGCGGCGCACGGTCGTTTCCGATGTGGCGTTTTGCGTACTGGGCGCCGACACCGCCGTGGTGCTGGACGGCAAAATTCTTGGCAAACCGGTGGACGAAGCCGATGCATGCGCCATGCTGATGATGCTGTCCGGAAAGGAGCACGAAGTGCTGACGGCGATTGCCGTACTTGACGGCGAGCGCTGCGAGTCGCGTGTGGTGCGCAGTCTGGTGCGGTTCCGGTCGATCAGCCGCGAAGAAGCCGCCGCCTACTGGGCCAGCGGTGAGCCTCGGGACAAGGCGGGTGGCTACGGCATTCAGGGGCTCGGCGCGGTGTTCGTTGCCGGCCTTAATGGCAGTTACTCGGCGGTCGTCGGCTTGCCGGTGTGCGAAAGCGCAGAACTGCTCGGCCATTTCGGCATACCCTGTTGGCAAACCCTGAACGCGCAATGAGCGTCGAACGGAAAAGATGCGGCCATAATCGTGAACATGCCTGAACGAGACCCTGCCATGAGTGAAGAGATTCTGATCAACATCACGCCGATGGAATCGCGCGTGGCGGTGGTCGAAAACGGTGTGCTGCAAGAAGTGCACGTCGAGCGTACGCAAAAACGCGGGATCGTCGGCAACATCTATAAAGGCAAGGTGGTGCGCGTCCTGCCGGGCATGCAGGCGGCATTCGTCGACATCGGTCTGGATCGCGCAGCTTTCATTCACGCCTCGGAAATTTCCCTGCGCGAAGGCCCGGCGGTGGAAAGCATCAGCGCCCTTGTGCACGAAGGCCAGAGCCTGGTGGTTCAAGTCACCAAGGATCCGATCGGTTCCAAAGGCGCGCGGCTGACTACGCAACTGTCGATTCCGTCGCGCTATCTTGTGTACATGCCGCGTACCGCCCACGTCGGCATTTCCCTGAAAATTGAAGACGAAGCCGAGCGCGAACGTCTCAAACAGGTGGTCAGCGATTGCGTGGCCAAAGAAGGCATCAAGGAGGCCGGCGGCTTCATTCTGCGCACCGCCGCCGAAGGTGCCGGGGCCGATGAGATCCTGATGGACATCCGCTACCTGCGCCGCCTCTGGGATCAGATCAACGAACAGATCAAGACCATCGGCGCACCGAGCGTCATCTACGAAGACCTCGGCCTGGCGCTGCGCACCCTGCGCGATCTGGTCAGCCCGAAGATCGAGAAGATCCGCATCGACTCCCGGGAAACCTTCCAGAAGACCACGCAGTTCGTTGCCGAGCTGATGCCGGAAATCGCCGATCGTCTGGAGCACTACCCGGGTGAACGGCCGATCTTCGATCTTTATGGCGTCGAGGATGAAATCCAGAAAGCCCTGGAGCGCAAGGTGCCGCTGAAGTCCGGTGGCTATCTGGTGATCGACCCGGCGGAAGCCATGACCACCATCGATGTGAACACCGGGGCGTTTGTCGGTCATCGCAACCTCGAAGAGACCATCTTCAAGACCAACCTCGAAGCCGCGACCGCGATCGCCCGGCAGATGCGCCTGCGCAACCTGGGCGGGATCATCATCATCGACTTCATCGACATGGAAGATGAAGAGCATCAGCGTCAGGTGCTGCGTACTCTGGAGAAACAGCTGGAGCGCGATCACGCCAAGACCAACATCATCGGTATCACCGAGTTGGGTTTGGTGCAGATGACGCGCAAGCGCACCCGCGAAAGTCTCGAGCAAGTGCTGTGCGAACCGTGCAGCAGCTGTCAGGGCCGGGGCAAGCTGAAAACCCCGGAAACCATTTGCTACGAGATTTTCCGCGAGATCCTGCGTGAAGCCCGGGCCTATCAGGCCGAGGGTTATCGGGTGCTGGCGAACCAGAAGGTGGTGGATCGCCTGCTCGATGAAGAGTCCGGTAACGTGGCCGAGCTTGAAGGTTTCATCGGGCGCACCATACGCTTTCAGGTGGAAACCATGTATTCCCAGGAACAATATGACGTGGTGCTGCTCTGAATCCCTGCGTCACCCTTTTCCTGAAACGGCTGGCCTCAGCTTTTTGCAGTATTTTTGCCATGGGAGCCAACTGACATGGAACGTCTGACACGCATTTTGGCCGCACTGACCCGCTGGGGTCTGGGCCTGTGCGCGTTGGTTCTGGTATTGATGGCGTTGTACGTCAGTCTCGGCCGGGAACTCACGCCGCTGGTGGCCGAATACCGCGCGGATATCGAAGACAAGGCCAGTGCTGCCCTGGGCATGCCACTGCAGATCGGCGAGCTGGAAGGCAACTGGAGCGGATTTGCGCCGATCCTGCTGGCTCATGACGTGATGGTCGGCAGCGGCGCCAACGCCTTGCGCCTGGATCGGGTGCGTGCGGTGCCGGATCTGTGGGCCAGTCTGCTGGCTCGCGAAGTGCGAATCGCCCACCTTGAACTCAATGGCCTGAAGATCAGCCTCAAGGAAGGCGAAGACGGAAAGTGGGCGCTGGAAGGCCTGCCGGTGCAGCAGGATCAGCCCATGGATCCCGAGCAACTGTTCAACCGCATGCAAATGATTCAGCAACTGTCGGTGCTCGACAGCCAGGTGACCTTGCAGCCGCGGGAACAGGCACCGCTGACCTTCACGTATGTCGGCCTCAATCTAAAAACTGGCACTAGCCGCCAGCGCCTCGATGCGCGGTTGACCCTGCCGGACGGCCAGCCCGTGGCGCTGAGCCTGCGCACGCGGATTCGTGCGAACAACTGGCAGAACAGCGAAGTGGAAGGTTATGTCAGCCTGCCGCAGAGCGACTGGTCGAAATGGCTGCCCGAGCGCCTGACCCGACAATGGAATTTCTCCGAGATCAAGGCCGGCGGGGAGCTGTGGGTCAACTGGCGCGAAGGGGCGTTGCAGAGTGCTGCGATCCGTCTCAACGCGCCGCAACTGACCGGCGCCTATGCCGAACGCAAGCCGATCCAGATCAACAATCTGGCGCTCGACGGCTACTTCCAGCGCGGTCCGGAGGGAGCCACTGTCACGCTTGATTCGCTGGCGATGAATTTCGGCGAAACCCGTTGGGAATCGCATGTCCAGATCAAACAGACCGCTGCCACCGACAAGACTGAAGAGCTCTGGCATTTGCAGGCCGACCGGCTCGACCTGACGCCGATCACGCCCTTGCTCAATGCCCTCGGCCCGTTGCCCGAAGGCTTCGCCACCGTGGTCGAGCGCCTGAAAGTGACCGGCGGTCTGCGCAACGTGCTGCTGGATTTCCGGCCGAACGCCACCGACGACAGCAAATTCAGCTTCGCTGCCAACCTTGATCAGGTCGGTTTCGACGCCTATCACGGCGCCCCGGCGGCCCGGAACGTCAGCGGCAGTCTCAGCGGCAACCTCGGCGGCGGCGAGCTGCGCATGGACAGCAAGGATTTCGTCCTGCACCTCGATCCGATTTTTGCCAAGCCGTGGCAATACATTCAGGCCAACGCCCGATTGACCTGGAAGCTCGATAAAGAAGGTTTCACCCTGATCGCCCCCTACCTGAAGGTGCTCGGCGAGGAGGGCAAGATCGCTGGCGACTTCCTGATCCGCCTGCATTTCGATCACAGTCAGGAAGACTACATGGACCTGCGGGTCGGTCTGGTGGACGGCGACGGTCGTTATACCGCCAAGTACCTGCCGCAAGTCCTGAGCCCGGCACTCGACGAATGGCTGCGTACGGCGATTCTCAAGGGCGCAGTGGATCAAGGGTTCTTCCAGTATCAGGGCTCGCTGAACAAGAACGCCGGGGAAGCTGATCGCAGCATCAGTCTGTTCTTCAAGGTGCATGACGCCGAACTGGCGTTCCAGCCGGGCTGGCCGCATGTGAGCAAGGTCGACGGTGACGTGTTCATCGAAGACAGCGGCGTGCGTATTCTCGCCAGCAAGGGCCAGTTGCTCGACACTCAGGTCAGCGATGTCTTCGTCAATATTCCCCATGTGCCGAGCGGCGAGCACAGCCATATGTTCCTCGACGGCACCTTTGCCGGCGGGCTGGGCGATGGCTTGAAGATTCTTCAGGAAGCGCCGATCGGCACCGCCGACACCTTCGCCGGCTGGGAAGGCGAGGGCGATCTGCAAGGTACGCTCAAGCTCGATGTGCCGTTGGCCAAGGGCGATCAGCCGAAAATCCTCGTCGATTTCAAAACTGCCAATGCGCAATTGAAACTGGCGGAGCCGAAGCTCGAACTGAGCCAGCTCAAGGGTGATTTCCGCTTCGACAGCGCCAAGGGCCTGAGCGGGCAGAACATCAGTGCCCGGGCCTTCGACAAACCGGTCACCGCGCAAATTTTCGCCGACGGCGGACCCGGCAAACTCAAGACCCGGGTGGCAGCGTCAGGGCAGGTCGAGGTCAAGAAACTCACCGACTGGCTGGGCGTGACTCAGCCGTTGCCGGTGTCCGGGACCCTTCCATATCAGCTGCAGGTGAATCTGGACGGTGCCGACAGCCAATTGATGGTCAGTTCCAGCATGAAGGGTGTGGCGGTGGATTTGCCGGCACCGTTCGGCATGGCCGCCGATGTCGGGCGTGACACGGTGTTCCGCATGACGTTGCAGGGACAGGAGCGGCGTTACTGGGTCAATTACGATCAACTGGCCAACTTCACCTTCGCTGCGCCACCGGACAATTTTGCCGATGGCCGTGGCGAATTGTTCCTCGGCGCCGGCGAAGCGGTGTTGCCGGGTAACAAAGGTTTGCGGATACGCGGCGTGTTGTCCGAGCTGGACGTCAAACCCTGGCAGGATCTGCTGGACAAGTACGCTGGTCAGGATCCAGGCGGCAATGCCAAGCAGTTGCTCAGCAGCGCGGACTTCAAGATCGGCAAACTCACGGCCTTCGGCACCACGCTGGATCAGGCGGCAGTGCAAGTGAATCGCAAGCCTGGCGCCTGGGCTCTGGCCCTCGACAGTCAACAGGCCAAAGGCACGGCCGGCATTCCCGACGCCAAGGGCGCGCCGATTGCGGTGAACCTGCAATACGTGCGGTTGCCGGCGCCGGACCCGACGGTGCAGGCCGACGAAAACGCGCCCGATCCACTGGCTTCGGTCGATCCGAGCAAGATTCCGGCGCTGGATATCACCATCAATCAATTGTTCCTGGGCCAGGACCTGGTCGGTGGCTGGTCGCTCAAGGTTCGGCCGACCGCCAAGGGCATCGCCCTGAACAACCTTGATCTGGGTCTCAAGGGCATTCTCTTGCAGGGCAGCGGTGGCTGGGAAGGTGCACCCGGTGCCACGACCAGTTGGTACAAGGGCCGGATCGGCGGCAAGAACCTCGCCGATGTGCTCAAGGGCTGGGGTTTTGCGCCGAGCGTGACCAGCGAAGAATTCCACATGGATGTCGATGGCCGATGGCCGGGCTCGCCGGCGTGGTTGGCGACCAAACGTTTCTCCGGCACCCTCGATGCGTCGTTGAACAAAGGCCAGTTTGTCGAAGTGGAGGGCGGGGCTCAGGCATTGCGCGTATTCGGTCTGCTCAACTTCAACTCCATTGGCCGGCGTTTGCGTCTCGACTTCTCCGATCTGTTCGGCAAAGGCTTGAGCTATGACCGGGTGAAGGGATTGTTGGAGGCGACCAACGGGGTCTATGTCACGAAAGAGCCGATCAAGTTGACCGGCCCTTCGAGCAACCTGGAACTGGATGGCACGCTGGATCTGGTGGGCGACAAAGTGGATGCCAAATTGCTGGTGACTTTGCCGGTGACCAACAACCTGCCGATTGCCGCGCTGATTGTCGGCGCGCCGGCAGTCGGCGGTGCCTTGTTCCTGATCGACAAGCTGATCGGCGATCGCGTGGCGCGCTTCGCCAGCGTCAAATACACCGTCAAAGGGCCTTGGAAAGAGCCGAAAATCACCTTCGACAAGCCTTTTTGAACAGCCACCCTCTGAACCGATGGAGTAGCATGGCCGCATATCTCTTGCGGAGTGCGCCATGTCTTTAGCGGTGATTCAAATGGTCAGCCAAAGCGATGTGCTGGCCAATCTGCGCGATGCCCGACGTTTGCTCGAACAAGCAGCCAGTGCCGGCGCGAAGCTGGCCGTGCTGCCGGAAAATTTCGCGGCCATGGGGCGTCGCGACATTGCCGATATCGGCCGGGCCGAAGCGCTTGGCGATGGCCCGATCCTGCCGTGGTTGAAACAGACCGCCCGCGACCTCAGGTTATGGATTGTGGCCGGCACCTTGCCGTTGCCGCCAATGGGGCAGCCTGAGGCCAAGTCCCATGCCTGCTCGTTGCTGGTGAACGATCAGGGTGAAATCGTTGCCCGCTATGACAAGTTGCACCTGTTCGATGTTGACGTAGCGGACAATCGCGGCCGTTACCGCGAATCCGATGACTATGCTTATGGCAGTGGCGTGGTGGTCGCGGATACGCCGGTCGGGCGATTGGGGCTGACGGTGTGTTACGACCTGCGCTTCCCGGAGCTGTACAGCGAATTGCGCGCTGCCGGGGCTGAACTGATTACCGCACCGTCGGCTTTCACCGCTGTGACGGGGGCGGCGCACTGGGATGTGCTGATCCGCGCGCGGGCCATTGAAACCCAGTGCTATGTGCTGGCGGCCGCTCAGGGCGGAACGCATCCGGGGCCGCGTGAAACCTTTGGCCACGGGGCGATTGTCGATCCGTGGGGGCGCGTGCTGGCGCAACGGGAACGAGGCGAAGCCGTGCTGTTGGCCGAGCGCGACAGCAGTGAACAAGCGTCCATCCGGGCGCGAATGCCGGTGACGGGTCATCGGCGGTTTTTTTCGCAGGGCGCACAGCGACCTGCTTCAGAACACGAATTTAAGGCGTAAAACCTATGAGCGAGTTGTTGTCCTCAGTCAGTGATCACCTGTTGGCGCCCGGCGGCGTGACGATCGAGAGTCTGCAAGGCGTGCTCGGTGATCTGGCGGGCCCAGGCATCGATGCGGCCGACCTGTATTTCCAGGGGCAGATTTCCGAGTCCTGGTCGCTGGAAGACGGCATCGTCAAGGAAGGCAGTTTCAACCTCGACCAGGGTGTCGGCGTGCGTGCGCAGTCCGGTGAGAAAACCGGTTTCGCCTACAGTAACGCGATCACCCTCGAAGCCCTCGGCGCAGCGGCCCGTGCGGCCCGTTCGATTTCCCGCGCCGGGCAGAACGGCACGGTGCAGGCGTTCAGCGCCCAGGACGTCGCCCAGCTGTATGCGCCGGATAACCCGCTGGAAGTGCTCAGCCGCGCTGAAAAAGTTGACCTGCTCAAGCGCATCGACGTGGCGACCCGCGCCCTAGACCCGCGTATCCAGCAGGTGAGCGTAAGCATGGCCGGGGTCTGGGAACGTATTCTGGTGGCTTCGACCGACGGTGGCCTGGCTGCCGATGTGCGTCCGCTGGTGCGTTTCAACGTCAGCGTGATCGTCGAGCAGAACGGTCGTCGCGAGCGTGGCGGCCACGGCGGCGGTGGGCGTACCGACTACCGTTATTTCCTCGCCGAAGACCGCGCCATGGGCTATGCCCGTGAAGCGTTGCGTCAGGCGCTGGTGAATCTGGAAGCGATTCCGGCACCCGCCGGCACATTGCCGGTTGTTCTGGGCTCGGGCTGGTCCGGCGTGCTGCTGCACGAAGCGGTGGGTCACGGTCTGGAAGGCGACTTCAACCGCAAGGGCAGTTCGGCCTACAGCGGTCGCATGGGTGAAATGGTTGCCTCGAAACTTTGCACCATCGTCGATGACGGCACGTTGGCCGGTCGTCGCGGTTCCCTGAGCGTCGACGACGAAGGCACCCCGACCGAGTGCACCACGCTGATCGAAAACGGCGTACTCAAGGGCTACATGCAGGACAAGCTCAATGCGCGGCTGATGGGCGTAGCCCGTACCGGTAACGGTCGCCGTGAATCCTATGCGCACCTGCCGATGCCGCGGATGACCAACACATACATGCTCGGCGGCGAGAGCGATCCGGCGGAAATCATCGCCTCGGTGAAGAAGGGTATCTACTGCGCCAACCTCGGCGGTGGTCAGGTCGACATCACCAGCGGCAAGTTCGTGTTCTCCACCAGCGAGGCTTACCTGATCGAGGATGGCAAGATCACCGCACCGGTTAAAGGCGCAACGTTGATCGGCAACGGTCCGGAAGCGATGAGCCGGGTGTCGATGGTCGGTAACGATCTGGCGCTGGACAGCGGTGTGGGGACTTGCGGCAAGGACGGCCAGTCGGTGCCGGTAGGTGTCGGTCAGCCGACGCTGAAGATCGATGCGATCACCGTGGGTGGCACGGGCGCATAAGAAGGATGGAGCTTCGGGTGGCGCGCGGTGCGGCCACCCGGTGGCGAATATCAGCGCAGACCGCGTTGAGTCTCGTCCAGCTCACGGATGTACTTGAAGATTTTACGGCTCGAGGCAGGAGGCTTGTTATGCGCTACCTCGTGCTGGGCCTGACGGATCAGGGAGCGCAGTTGCTGGCGGTCGGCGTCCGGGTACTCGACGACGAATTTCTCCAGCACGGCATCGTCACCGGCGATCAGGCGGTCACGCCAGCGTTCGAGGTTGTGGAACCGCTCGTTGTACTGACGGGTAGAGGCATCGAGTTGATCGAGCAGCTCAAGGATCGCGGTGGTGTCCTGATCGCGCATGAGTTTGCCGATGAACTGCAAATGCCGTTTACGTGCAATGTGCGCAACGTGTTTGGGCGCATCGGCCAGAGCCCGGCGCAGGGCGTCGGTCAGTGGCAGTTTGGCCAGCCGGTCCGGCTTGAGTGTCGTAAGGCGCTCGCCAAGGTCAACCAGAGCATGCAGCTCGCGTTTGACCTGGGATTTGCTTTTTTCTCCCGTATCGAGGGAGTCGTCGTAAGAATCAACCATGGTGGCAGTCCGCAAAGAAACGCCGCCATGATAACCAGTCGGGGGCCGCTTGTCCGGCCCGGTCGCTCGAAGGCCCCAGCCGAAAGCAGAATTTGAGTGGAGATGAGCATGAGTGCAGTTGAAAGCGTCGGCCCACAGGCATTGCCGGCACTGCAGGAACAGGTCGAGCAGATCATCGCCGAAGCCAAGCGTCAGGGCGCCAGTGCCTGCGAAGTGGCGGTGTCGCTGGAGCAGGGACTGTCCACGTCGGTGCGTCAACGTGAAGTCGAGACGGTCGAGTTCAACCGCGATCAGGGCTTTGGCATCACCTTGTACGTCGGTCAGCGCAAAGGCTCGGCCAGCACCTCCGCCACCGGGCCGGATGCGATTCGCGAGACCGTCGCTGCAGCGCTGGCGATTGCCAAGCACACCTCCGAAGACGAAGCCTCCGGGCTGGCCGATGCCGCGCTGATGGCCAGGGATATTCAGGATTTCGATCTGTTCCACGAATGGGACATCACCCCGGAGCAGGCCATCGAGAAAGCGCTGCTCTGCGAAGCTGCCGCGTTCGATGCCGATGCCCGCATCAAGAATGCCGATGGCACCACGTTGAGCACTCATCAGGGCTGCCGCGTGTACGGCAACAGCCATGGTTTCATCGGTGGTTATGCCTCGACCCGGCACAGCCTGAGCTGTGTGATGATCGCCGAGGCCGATGGCCAGATGCAGCGCGATTACTGGTATGACGTGAACCGTCAGGGCAGTTTGCTGGCGGATCCGGTGAGCATTGGCCAGCGTGCGGCACAACGGGCGGCGAGCCGTCTGGGGGCGCGTCCGGTACCGACCTGCGAAGTGCCGGTTTTGTTTTCAGCGGAACTGGCAGGTGGATTGTTCGGCAGCTTCCTGTCGGCGATTTCCGGCGGCAGTCTGTACCGCAAATCGTCATTCCTTGAAGGCACCCTGGGGCAGAAGCTGTTCCCGGAATGGTTGACCATCGACGAGCGCCCGCACCTGATGCGTGCCATGGGCAGTGCATCGTACGACGGTGACGGTCTGGCGACCTATGCCAAGCCGTTCGTCGAAAAGGGTGAGTTGGTCTCGTACATCCTCGGCACCTATTCGGGTCGCAAACTCGGCATGCCGAGTACCGCCAACGCCGGCGGCGTGCATAACCTGTTTGTCACTCATGGCGATGAAGACCAGGCGGCCTTGCTGCGGCGTATGGGGCGCGGGTTTCTGGTCACCGAGTTGATGGGCCATGGTCTGAACATGGTGACCGGTGATTACTCGCGCGGTGCGGCGGGTTTCTGGGTCGAGAACGGTGAAATCCAGTTCGCGGTGCAGGAAGTGACCATCGCCGGCAACATGCGCGACATGTTCAAGCAGATCGTCGCCGTTGGTAACGATCTGGAACTGCGCAGCAATATTCGCACCGGCTCGGTGTTGATCGAGAAGATGACTGTGGCGGGCAGTTAAGCCCCCGTCAGGTAAACAAAGGCGCGCCACCCAATTGGGGTGGCGCGCTTTTTTTGTGTCCGAAAATTTTTTTAGCTGATCAGGTCAGCTAAAAAGCCGCCCTTGTTTTGGTTCTTATTATCATCTAATAATAAATCTCATTATCGGATGAGCCCAGGATCATGAGTTCTGCCTTGCACGAGCAGCCGTACCTCGAAAGCTGGCGCTGGATGAGTCGCCAGATCCGTTGCGCGATGGATCCCGACGAGCCGCGTCTGATCGAACACTACTTGGCCGAAGGCCGATATCTGGCCTGCTGCACAGTGACCTCACCCTGGATGGTCGCTGAAACCTCTTTCCGTCTGCTGCTCGACACGGCCTCCGACATCGCGCTGCCGTGGCATTGGCGCAGCCTCTGTCTCGATCAAGCCTGGCGACCGCTGCGTGAAATGGAACGCCTCTCAATGTGCAAATGCCGGCTCAAACGCTGGCAAAGCTACACCTGGCAGCTCGCCACCTGCGAGTTGCAACCCTCGATTCCTCTCATTGAATTAGTCCAAGGATTTAGCGATGACCAAGACACGTATTGAGCGCGACAGTATGGGCGAACTGCAGGTGCCGGTGGACGCTCTCTACGGCGCGCAGACCCAGCGTGCAGTGGATAACTTCCCGATCAGCGGCAAGCCGATGCCGACCCAGTTCATCCGTTCCCTGATTCTGGCGAAAGCGGCCGCCGCCCGCGCCAACGTCGAACTCAACCAGATCAGCGCCGCGCAAGGCAAGGCCATCAGCGATGCCGCTCAAGCACTGCTGGAAGGCGACTTCATGCAGCATTTCCCGGTGGATATCTTCCAGACCGGCTCCGGCACCAGCTCCAACATGAACGCCAACGAAGTGATCGCCACCCTGGCCAGCCGCCTGCTCGAAGAACCGGTGAACCCCAACGATCACGTCAACTGCGGGCAGAGCAGCAACGACATCATCCCGACCACCATCCACGTCAGCGCCGCGTTGGCCCTGCACGAACAATTGCTGCCGGCGCTGCTGCATCTGGTGCAAGTGATCGAGCGCAAGTCCGGGCAAGTCCATCATCACGTCAAGACTGGCCGCACCCACTTGATGGACGCGATGCCGGTGCGCATGAGTCAGGTACTCAACGGTTGGGCACAGCAGCTCAAGGCCAATATCGGTCATCTGCAGGATTTGCTGCCAAGCCTGCAATCTCTGGCTCAGGGCGGCACGGCGGTCGGCACCGGGATCAATGCGCATCCGGAGTTCGCAGCGCGTTTCAGCCGCCAGTTGAGCCTGTTGACCAACGTCCAGTTCACGCCGGGCAAGGATCTGTTCGCCCTGATCGGCTCGCAGGACACCGCCGTAGCGGTGTCGGGTCAGCTCAAGGCTACTGCCGTGTCGCTGATGAAAATCGCCAACGACCTGCGCTGGATGAATTCCGGCCCGCTCGCCGGCCTCGGTGAAATCGAGCTGGAGGGTTTGCAACCGGGGTCGTCGATCATGCCGGGCAAGGTCAATCCAGTAATTCCTGAAGCTACCGCCATGGTCGCCGCGCAAGTGATCGGCAACGATTCGGTGATCACCATCGCCGGTCAGTCGGGCAATTTCGAATTGAACGTGATGCTGCCGATCATCGCCCAGAACCTGTTGAGCAGCATCGAGTTGCTGGCCAACTCCGGCCGTCTGCTGGCCGACAAGGCCATCGCCAGCTTCAAGGTCAACGAGTCGCGGCTCAAGGAAGCGCTGTCGCGCAACCCGATTCTGGTGACCGCGCTCAACCCGATCATCGGTTACCAGAAAGCCGCCGAAATCGCCAAGCAGGCCTACAAACAGGGCCGTCCGGTGATCGACGTCGCGCTGGAACACACCGACCTGTCGCGCAGCCAACTGGAAGAGTTGCTCAATCCCGAGAAACTCACCGCCGGCGGCGTGTAAGCACCGCAACCGCTTTGGAGGTTCACCATGGAGCACTGGAAACGCACGATCGAACGGGCCAATCGCTGTTTCATGCTGGGCGATCTGATCGATGCCCGCGAGGCTTATCTGCAAGCCTTGGCCCTGGCTCAAGTGTTGTTCGAACGCTGGGCCGATGCCGACGAAGCGGTGGCGGCCTGCGTCATTTCCCATCACAACCTGGCGGATCTGCATCTGCGCCTGAATCAGCCGGAGGAGAGCGCCGAGTACCTCTGCGCTATCCACCAGCGCCTGTTGCAGACCATGCAGGACGAGCGACTGCGCCCGGCGCTGCGTGAAGCGGCATTGCGCCAGAGCAGCAAGACCTACGTCGAGCTGCTCAATTTCATCAGCGAACACGGCGAATACCCGCGCACCCAGCGTTTGCTGCACCCGGATACAGGCAATGCGCGCCGCGCGCCTGCCCCACATCACCATGGAGTCCATTGAAATGGCTTTTACCCTGCCAGCCTTGCCTTACGCCTACGACGCTCTGGAACCGCACATCGATGCGCAAACCATGGAGATCCACTACACCAGACATCATCAGACCTATATCAACAATCTGAACGCTGCAATCGAGGGCACCGAGTTCGCGGAATGGCCGGTGGAAAAACTGGTCGCCAGCGTCCAGCAACTACCGGAAAAACTTCGTGCGGCGGTGATCAACCAGGGGGGCGGTCACGCCAACCACTCGCTGTTCTGGGAAGTAATGGTGCCCAACGGTGGTGGTAAACCGGATGGTGCGCTGGCCAGGGCGATCGATGAACAATTGGGCGGCCTCGACAGCTTCAAGGACGCTTTCACCAAAGCCGCGCTGACCCGTTTCGGCAGTGGCTGGGCCTGGCTCAGTGTGACGCCGGACAAGAAACTGGTGGTGGAAAGCAGCGGTAACCAGGACAGCCCGCTGATGAGCGGCAATACGCCGATTCTCGGGCTCGATGTGTGGGAGCACGCGTACTACCTGCGTTATCAGAACCGTCGGCCGGAATACATCAGCGCGTTCTACAACGTCATCAATTGGCCGGAAGTCGCTGCGCGCTATCAGGCCGCGCTGGTTTAAGTCTTCTATAAAAACAATCCAAGGCTGACTATGGGCACTGAAACACTGGCGATCGGAAGTGGGCGTATGTTTCGTTACGCAATTGGATCGCTGTTGCTGTTGGCGGGTATGACCTTACTGGTCGCCCACGGACTGGAATGGCTGAATCTGGAGCCCAGGCTATCGCGTGCATTGCAGGGCGGGGCGATTTGCGCCCTCGGCACCGCACTTGGAGCCGTTCCAGTGTTGGTGATCCGCAACATGCCCCAGGCACTGGGCGATACGCTGCTGGGTTTTGGCGCCGGTGTGATGCTGGCGGCGACCGCGTTTTCGCTGATCGTGCCGGGAATCGCCGCCGCCGAAAGTCTGGGACTGAGTCCGTGGGGCGCCAGCGGCCTGATCTGCTTTGGCATCATGCTCGGAGCGTTCGGTCTGTATCTGGTTGACCGCCGGGTGTCGGGCGCTTCGCCGGAAATGCTCATCGGCACTGTCGAGCATCCGGTGATTCCGCCGCGGATCTGGTTGTTTGTGTTCGCCATCATCGCCCACAACATCCCGGAAGGGATGGCTGTCGGCGTCTCGGCTGGCGGTGGAATGCCGGACGCAGACAGTCTGGCGATGGGCATTGCCTTGCAGGATGTGCCGGAAGGGCTGGTGATTGCACTGGTGTTGGCTGGCGCCGGGATGTCGCGGGTGAAGGCGTTTTTGATTGGCGCAGCGTCAGGACTGGTCGAGCCGGTGTTCGCGCTTCTGTGTGCGTGGCTGGTCAGTCTGGCCGAGTTGTTGCTGCCCTTGGGGTTGGCGTTGGCGGCGGGAGCCATGCTGCTGGTGGTGACTCACGAGGTTATCCCGGAGTCGCGACGCAATGGCCATGAGAAGCTGGCAAGTCTGGGATTGCTGATCGGCTTCTGTCTGATGATGGTGATGGACACGGCGTTGGGATGAGTCGGGAGGAGGGAGCGAACTCCCTCGCCTCAAGCGTTCTCAACCACCTTCGTCGAAGTAGTTGTTAATCAGCGTTACCAACTCGTCCATGGCTTCCTGTTCCTGATGACCTTCGGTGCTCAGGTAGATTTTGGTGCCCTTGCCTGCAGCGAGCATCATCATCGCCATGATGCTTTTGCCGTCAACCGTGGTTTCCGGGGTGCGGCCCACTCTGATCGTGCAATCGGGAAACTTACCCGCCACCCCGACGAATTTTGCCGATGCGCGGGCATGCAGGCCCAGCTTGTTGATGATTTCTATTTCCCGAGCAGGCATCGCGGTGTGAATCCTTTAGCTGAGGTCGCGGTGGCGAACCTGGACGTTCTTCAGGGTCTTCTGCAGCGCCTGGCCAAGACGTTCGGTCAGGTAAACGGAGCGGTGATGCCCGCCGGTGCAGCCGATGGCAATGGTGACATAAGCGCGGTTGCTCGCCGCAAAGCGCGGCAACCATTTGTACAGATACGAGTAAATGTCCTGGTACATCTCCTCGACCTCCGGCTGCGCCGCCAGATACTCGGCGACCGGCTGATCGAGACCGGATTGTGCGCGCAGCTCCGGTTTCCAGTACGGATTCGGCAGGCAGCGTACATCGAACACCAGATCCGCATCCACCGGCATGCCGCGTTTGAAACCGAACGACTCCACCAGAAACGCAGTGCCCGGCTCAGGCTGGTTCAGCAGGCGCAGCTTGATGGTGTCGCGCAGTTGATAGAGATTGAGGTTAGTGGTGTTGACCTTCAGATCGGCCAGATCGGCGATCGGGCCCAGCAGGGCGGTTTCGTCGTTGATGGCCTCGGCCAGCGAGCGGTTGGCATTGCTGAGCGGGTGACGACGACGGGTCTCCGAAAAACGTTTGAGCAATGTTTCGTCATCGGCATCCAGGAACAGGACATCGCACTGGATGTGCCGGCTGCGAACTTCCTCGAGCAGCTCTGGAAAACGTGACAGATGGCTCGGCAGGTTGCGGGCGTCGATCGAGACAGCCACCAGCGGCTGGAGCATTTCGGTATGCACCAGCGCGCGCTCGGCGAGATCCGGAAGCAAGCCGGCAGGCAGGTTGTCAATGCAGTAGTAGCCATTGTCCTCAAGGACATCCAGGGCAGTACTCTTACCCGAGCCGGAACGGCCACTGACAATGATCAAGCGCATGATTACGGCCTGTTCTGTTCTTCCAGTACAACCTGGTACAAGGCTTCGTTGCTTGGTGCGCTACGCAGTCTGTCGCGCACATCCTTGCGGTCGAGCATGCTGGCGATCTGGCGTAAAAGCTCCAGGTGAGCATCGGTGGCGGCTTCCGGCACCAGCAGGACGAACAGAAGGTCCACAGGCGCGCCGTCGATAGCGTCAAAATCGATAGGGGCGTCAAGGTGCATCAGCGCACTGATCGGCGCTTCGCAGCCCTTGAGGCGGCAGTGGGGAATGGCGATGCCGTTGCCAAAACCGGTGGAACCCAGTTTTTCACGGGCAATCAATGCCTCGAAGACATCTTGCATCTCCAGATCCGGGACTTCCCGGGCGATCAGGTTGGCAATTTGTTCGAGGGCTTTCTTTTTACTGCCGCCCGGCACGTTCACCAGGGAACGGCCGGGGGTCAGGATACTTTCAAGTCGGATCATGGGGGTGGGGGTTATCGACCGGTAGCGCCCTGAAGCAGGCTCTGGGTCTTTTCCTTATGCTTTTTGAGTTGTTTATCAAGCTTGTCGGTCAGCGCGTCGATCGCAGCGTACATGTCAGTATGTTCCGCGTTAGCGACGACTTCATTGCCGGGAATATGCAGCGTGGCTTCGATTTTCTGCTTCAGCTTTTCGACGCACATCGTGACTTGCACGTTGGTGATCTTGTCGAAATGTCCCTCAAGCCTCTTGAGCTTTTGCTCAACGTACTCACGGAGAGGTTGGGTAACTTCCAGTTGGTGTCCACTGATGTTGACTTGCATACAGCTTCTCCTTCGTTGCCAGTGCATAAAGCGGCAGGCCGAAGAGCCTGCCACTGGAACGCTGTAACGTGGCTTACATCAACCGCTTGCGTTCGCTCGAAGGCGCGATCCCGAGGGATTCGCGGTACTTGGCGACGGTGCGGCGAGCCACCTGAATGCCTTGTGCCTCCAGTAAACCAGCGATCTTGCTGTCACTCAACGGCTTTTTCTGATTTTCCGCGGCAACCAGTTTCTTGATGATCGCGCGGATCGCCGTGGAAGAGCATTCACCGCCTTCGGAGGTGCTTACATGGCTGGAGAAAAAGTATTTCAGCTCATATATGCCCCGCGGGGTATGCATGAATTTTTGCGTGGTCACTCGGGAAATTGTCGACTCGTGCATGCCCACTGCTTCAGCGATGTCATGCAGGACCAGCGGCTTCATGGCTTCGTCGCCGTACTCCAGGAAGCCGCGCTGATGCTCGACGATCTGGGTGGCAACTTTCATCAGGGTTTCGTTGCGGCTCTGCAGGCTCTTGATGAACCAGCGGGCTTCCTGCAACTGATTGCGCATGAAGGTGTTGTCGGCACTGGTGTCGGCACGACGTACGAAACCGGCGTACTGGGCGTTGACCCGCAGACGCGGCACTGATTCCTGGTTCAGCTCCACCAGCCAGCGTTCGTTGTCCTTGCGTACGATGACGTCAGGCACCACGTATTCGGCTTCGGTCGACTCGATCTGCGAGCCGGGGCGCGGGTTGAGGCTCTGCACCAGTTCGATGACCTGGCGCAGTTCGTCTTCCTTGAGCTTCATGCGGCGCATCAGTTGGCTGTAGTCGCGACTGCCGAGCAGGTCGATGTAATCGGTAACCAGGCGCTTGGCTTCGGCCAGCCAAGGGGTCTTGGCCGACAGCTGGCGCAATTGCAGCAGCAGGCATTCGCCCAGGTTGCGCGCGCCGATGCCGGCCGGTTCGAACTGCTGGATGCGGTGCAGGACGGCTTCGATCTCGTCCAGCTCGATATCGAGTTCCGGATCAAAGGCGTCGAGGATTTCTTCGAGGGTTTCGTCGAGGTAGCCCTGATTGTTGATGCAATCGATCAGGGTGACCGCGATCAGGCGATCGGTGTCGGACATCGGTGCCAGATTCAATTGCCACAGCAGGTGGCTTTGCAGGCTCTCGCCGGCGGAAGTGCGGGTGGTGAAGTCCCACTCGTCATCATCGCTGCTCGGCAGGCTGCTGGCACTGGTCTGATAGACGTCTTCCCAGGCGGTGTCGACGGGTAGATCGTTGGGGATTCGCTCGTTCCATTCGCCGTCTTCGAGGTTATCGACTGTCGGCGCGGTCTCCTGATAGGAGGGTTCCTGGATCTCGGTGTTGGGCTTCTGCTCGGCGTTGTCGGCCATGGGATCGGAGTTGTCGAAGTCGTCGCCGTCTTCCTGGCGTTCGAGCATCGGATTGGATTCCAGAGCCTCCTGGATTTCCTGCTGCAGATCCAGGGTCGACAATTGGAGCAGGCGGATGGCCTGTTGCAGCTGCGGTGTCATCGTCAGCTGCTGGCCCATTCTCAAGACTAGCGATGGTTTCATGGCAGGGGCTTAACACCTTTTTCGCCGGCGCTATGCGCCATCCACTACAGGGCGCCGGGGCGCCAAACTTAAGCAAATTATATGCCTGAAACTGTCGTGTTTGCCTAGAGCGCTGTAACAATAAAAGCGTATAAAAAAGCGCTTCAACGTTACAGCACCCGAACGGCTGATCGAATGCCGTCTTGCTTACAGGCGGAACTCGTGACCCAGGTAGACTTCCTTCACCAGATCGTTGGCGAGGATGGTCGCGGAGTCGCCTTCAGCGATCAACTGGCCGTCGTTGACGATGTAGGCGGTTTCGCAGATATCCAGCGTCTCGCGGACGTTGTGGTCGGTGATCAGTACACCGATGCCCTTGGCCTTGAGGTGGTGGATGATCTGCTTGATGTCGCCGACCGAGATAGGGTCGACACCCGCGAACGGTTCGTCGAGCAGGATGAACTTCGGTGCCGTGGCCAGTGCGCGGGCGATTTCCACCCGGCGGCGCTCACCACCGGACAGGCTCATGCCAAGGTTGTCGCGGATGTGGCTGATGTGGAATTCCTGCAGCAGGCTTTCCAGCTCCTTGCGACGACCGGCCTTGTCGAGTTCCTGGCGGGTCTCGAGGATGGCCATGATGTTGTCGGCGACCGACAGTTTGCGGAAGATCGACGCTTCCTGCGGCAGATAGCCGATACCAGCCTTGGCGCGACCGTGCATCGGCTGGTGGCTGACGTCCAGATCGTCGATCAGTACGCGACCCTGATCGGCCTGGACCAGGCCGACGATCATGTAGAAACAGGTGGTCTTGCCGGCGCCGTTCGGGCCGAGCAGGCCGACGATCTGACCGCTGTCGATCGACAGGCTGACGTCGCGCACGACCTGGCGGCTTTTATAGGCCTTGGCCAGGTGCTGAGCTTTCAGAGTTGCCATTACTGGGTTTTCTCGTCGGTTTTCTTCTTCGGCTGGATCACCATGTCGATGCGCGGACGCGCTTCGGTGACCTTGCTGCCAGTGGCTCGACCGGCGCTGGCCAGTTTTTTCACCGTGTCATAGACGATTTTCTCGCCTTGAGTGGTGTTGTTGTCCTTGTCGACGACTTTGGCCTTGTCGATCAGTACAACGCGGTTCTGCTGTGCGTGGTACTGAATGGTCACGCCCCAGCCCTGAACGGGTTTGGTGTCGCCGGCAGTCTGCAACTGTTCGAAGTAGGCGAGGTTGCCAACCGAAGTCACGACGTCGATGTCGCCGTTGGGCGCACGGGTCATGGTCACGGTGTTGCCTTTGACGACCATCGAACCCTGGGTGATGATCACGTCGCCTTTATAGGTGGCAACGCCGTTCTTGTCGTCCAGCTGGGCATCGTCGGCCTGAATGCGGATTGGCTGCTCTTGATCGTTCGGCAGAGCCCAGGCGCTCACGCTTCCCAGTGCTGCGCCCAGACTGAGCAAAATAGGGAGGGTTTTAACGAGCCTCATACTGTCCTCTTACGTTCGATAGCAGGTGTATCCTGCTTTCCTTCAAATACGCTTTCATTCCTACGCCAGTCGATACACCGCCAGCGCCGTCGATTCTAACGGGTTGCTGGGTCTGCGCATATTGCTGCTGCGGGAACACCGTCATGCGAGTGGAGGTGATCAGGGTATCGCGGTTCTTTTCGTCGGTGCGCTTGACGCGTACCGAGTCGATCAGTTCGACCTCGGTGCCACCGGAGTTCACTTCGCCGCGTTCACTGGTTACGTGCCATGGAAAATCGGTGCCACGGAACATGTTCAGATCGGGCTTGGTGACCAGTGTAATGTCGGTCGCCTTGACGTGCTCAGCCTTGTCGGACGTCATTTCGTACTGCACTTTGCCGTCTTCGAGGTACTGGATCGTGTGTGTATTGGTCGCATACCAGTCGATCGGGCTTTCCTCTGCCGAAACCGGCGGTTTGTCGAGGAAGCGCTCCGGGCTGATGTTCCAGTAGCCGACCGCACCGAAAATCGCTGCGATGCAACCGAACAGCAGGATGTTGCGAAACTTTTTGCTAAACATGGTTGGACTCACAGGTACGCGTTGTTGGCGGCGTCGAGGCTGCCTTGGGCGCGCAGGATCAGTTCGCAGAATTCGCGGGCGGCACCTTCGCCGCCCCGGGCCTGGGTCACGCCATGGGCGTGCTCGCGCACGAATGCAGCGGCGTTGGCTACGGCCATGCCCAGCCCCACGCGGCGGATCACCGGCAGATCCGGCAGGTCGTCACCGAGATAGGCCACTTGTTCATAGCTTAGGCCCAGTTGCTCCAGAAGACCGTCGAGAACGACCAGTTTGTCTTCGCGGCCCTGAAACAGGTGCGCAATGCCGAGGTTTTTTGCCCGGCGCTCGACCACCGGAGTCTTGCGACCGCTGATGATGGCGGTCTGGACGCCGGCGTTCATCAGCATCTTGATGCCCTGGCCATCGAGCGTATTGAAAGTCTTGAACTCGCTGCCGTCTTCAAGGAAGTACAGGCGACCGTCGGTGAGGACGCCGTCGACGTCGAAAACCGCCAGTTTGATGGCTTTGCCGCGTTGCAGCAGATCGTTGCTCATTTACATCACTCCTGCGCGCAGCAGATCGGAGAGGTTGAAGGCGCCGACCGGGCGATCCTCTTCATCCACGACAACCAGTGCGTTGATTCGGTGGTCTTCCATGATTTTCAGGGCCTCGGCGGCGAGCATCTCGGCGCGGGCGGTCTTGCCGTGCACGGTCATCACCTGGTCGATGGTGGCGCTGTGGATATCGATGCTGCGATCCAGGGTGCGACGCAGGTCGCCGTCAGTGAAGATCCCGGCCAGTTTGCCGTCCGCTTCAAGAATGACGGTCATGCCCAGCCCCTTGCGGGTCATTTCCATCAATGCATCCTTGAGCAGGGTGCCGCGCTGTACCTGCGGCAGTTCCTGACCGGCGTGCATGACATTCTCCACTTTAAGCAGCAGGCGCCGTCCCAGCGCGCCGCCCGGGTGGGAAAAGGCGAAGTCTTCGGCGGTGAAGCCGCGCGCTTCCAGCAGCGCCACGGCCAGGGCGTCGCCCATGACCAGTGCGGCGGTGGTCGAGGAGGTCGGCGCCAGGTTCAGCGGGCAGGCTTCGTGCTCGACGTGCACGTTGAGATTGACCTCGGCAGCCTTGGCCAGCGGCGATTGCGGATTGCCGGTGACGCTGATCAGCTGGATGCCCAGGCGTTTGATCAGTGGCAGCAGGGTAACGATTTCGTTGGTGGAGCCGGAGTTCGACAGGGCCAGAATCACGTCGTCACGGGTGATCATGCCCATGTCGCCGTGACTGGCCTCGGCCGGGTGCACGAAAAACGCCGGGGTGCCGGTGCTGGCCAGGGTCGCGGCAATCTTGTTGCCGATGTGTCCGGACTTGCCCATGCCGACCACGACAACACGGCCCTTGCTGGCCAGAATCATCTCGCAAGCGCGTACGAAATCGGCGTCGATATGGGGCAACAAGCCTTGTACGGCTTCCACTTCGAGGCGGACGGTGCGTTGTGCCGATTGAATCAGGTCGCTGGTTTGGCTCATGTCAGAAATCGTATAGCCCGATGAAAAGGCGGCGATTATAGCGGTTATGTTGAAAAGCCTCACGCAAGTTCGTCGTGCTTTGTCATTCCTTGTTGCCAAAACTCTGTAAATAAGGCTTCAAGCCCTTCAAGTCGCAGAATGCAGGCCGGTGCAGGCCTTGGGCGCTTGCCCTTTGCAGTGATATAGTTCGCCGCCAGTTCGGCCTGCCCGGGATGTAGGGGCTTTCCTCCAGAAAGCCAGGTGTCCGAGTGAGAGGCTGCATCGCAAGGAGTTTAGATGAGTGCCGATAACGCCTACGCGGTCGAGCTGAAGGGAGTCTCCTTCAAGCGCGGTGCGCGGAGCATTTTCAATAACGTCGATATCCGCATCCCGCGCGGCAAGGTCACCGGCATCATGGGGCCTTCCGGGTGTGGCAAGACCACACTGTTGCGCCTGATGGGCGCCCAGTTGCGGCCATCCAAAGGCGAGGTCTGGGTCAACGGCCAGAACCTGCCGAAGCTGTCGCGCAGCGATCTGTTCGATGCGCGCAAACACATGGGCGTGCTGTTTCAGAGCGGTGCGCTGTTCACCGATCTTGATGTGTTCGAGAACGTCGCCTTTCCGCTGCGGGTTCATACCGATCTGCCGGACGAGATGATTCGCGACATCGTGCTGCTCAAGTTGCAGGCCGTGGGCCTGCGCGGTGCGATCGAGCTGATGCCTGATGAGCTGTCTGGCGGCATGAAACGTCGTGTCGCCCTGGCCCGGGCCATTGCCCTCGATCCGCAGATCCTGATGTACGACGAACCGTTCGTCGGCCAGGACCCGATCGCCATGGGTGTTCTGGTTCGCCTGATCCGGCTGCTCAATGATGCCCTGGGAATCACCAGTATCGTGGTGTCGCACGATCTCGCCGAAACCGCGAGCATTGCCGACTACATCTATGTGGTCGGTGATGGCCAGGTATTGGGGCAGGGCACGCCGGATGAACTGATGAGCTCGGACGATCCGCGTATCCGCCAGTTCATGACCGGTGAACCCGACGGCCCGGTGCCGTATCACTTTCCAGCGCCGGATTACCGCGCAGATCTTCTGGGGAAGCGCCGCTGATGCGCAGAATTACTTTAATGGAGCGTGTGCGTCGTTTCGGCCTCGCCGGCATCGACAGCGTCGCAGTGTTCGGGCGTTCGACCCTGTTCCTGTTTCATGCCTTGCTCGGGCGGGGCGGCATCGGCGGCGGTTTTGGTCTGCTGGTCAAGCAGTTGCATTCCGTCGGCGTGATGTCACTGGTGATCATCGTGGTGTCCGGGATCTTCATCGGCATGGTGCTGGCGCTGCAGGGCTTCAACATCCTGTCGAGCTATGGCTCGGAGCAGGCTGTAGGGCAGATGGTGGCGCTGACCCTGCTGCGTGAGTTGGGGCCGGTGGTGACCGCGCTGTTGTTCGCCGGTCGTGCCGGTTCGGCGCTGACGGCGGAAATCGGCAACATGAAGTCCACCGAGCAGCTGTCCAGCCTGGAAATGATCGGGGTCGACCCGCTCAAGTACATCATCGCCCCGCGTCTGTGGGCCGGCTTCATTTCCCTGCCGGTGCTGGCGATGATTTTCAGCGTGGTCGGCATCTGGGGCGGTTCGTGGGTCGCCGTCGACTGGCTGGGCGTCTACGAAGGTTCCTACTGGTCGAACATGCAGAACAGCGTGAGCTTCGGTGACGATGTGCTCAACGGCATCATCAAAAGTGCAGTATTCGCTTTTGTCGTCACCTGGATCGCCGTATTTCAAGGCTATGACTGCGAACCCACTTCCGAGGGAATCAGCCGTGCCACCACCAAGACCGTGGTTTACGCCTCGCTGGCAGTACTCGGCCTGGACTTTATTCTGACCGCTTTGATGTTTGGAGATTTCTGATGCAAAACCGCACCCTGGAAATCGGTGTCGGCCTGTTCCTGCTGGCAGGGATCCTGGCTTTGTTGCTGCTCGCTTTGCGGGTCAGTGGCCTTTCTCCGACTTCGACCACCGATACTTACAAGCTTTACGCGTATTTCGACAATATCGCCGGTTTGACGGTCAGAGCCAAAGTGACCATGGCGGGTGTGACGATCGGCAAGGTCACCGCGATCGATCTGGACCGCGACAGCTTCACCGGTCGGGTGACCCTGCAAGTGGATAAAAGCGTCGACAACCTGCCGACCGACTCCACAGCATCTATCCTGACTGCGGGTCTGCTGGGCGAGAAATACATCGGTATCAGCGTGGGCGGGGAAGACACCCTGCTCAAGGATGGTGGAACCATCCACGACACGCAGTCGTCTCTGGTACTGGAAGACCTGATCGGTAAATTCCTGCTCAATACCGTTAGCAAAGACGCCAAATGAGGAGCTTTTGAATGATCTCTACCTTGCGACGTGGCCTGTTGGTGTTGCTTGCGGCGCTGCCGCTGGTGGCTAACGCCGTGGCGGTACAGTCGGCGCACGATCTGGTTCAGGACACCACAAACCGGATGCTCGCCGATCTGTCGGCCAATAAAGAGAAGTACAAGCAGGATCCACAGGATTTCTACACGGCGCTGAACACCATCGTCGGCCCTGTGGTAGATGCCGAAGGCATTTCCAAGAGCATCATGACGGTCAAGTATTCGCGCAAGGCAACCCCGGCGCAGATGAAGACCTTCGAGGAAAACTTCAAGCGCGGCCTGTTCCAGTTCTACGGCAATGCGCTGCTCGAGTACAACAATCAGGGCATTACCGTTGATGCGCCCAAGGACGAGTCTGGCGACCGCACCAGCGTCGGCATGACCGTCAAGGGCAACAACGGCGCGATCTATCCGGTGTCGTACACCCTGGAGAAGATCAACGGCGAGTGGAAACTGCGCAACGTCATCATCAACGGCATCAACATCGGCAAGCTGTTCCGTGACCAGTTCGCCGACGCGATGCAGCGCAATGGCAACGACCTGGACAAGACCATCAACGGCTGGGCCGGGGAAGTCGCCAAGGCCAAGCAGTCGGCCGAGCAGAACGAGAAGCCTGCCCAATGACCGAGTCGGCCATTCGTCTGGATGAAGCCAGTGAGCTGCAGCTCAGTGGCGTGCTGGATTACCGCACCGCGCCCGATCTGCGCGAGCAGGGCCGGGCGCTGATCAAGTCGTGCAATGCCCCGGCATTGGTGATCGATTGCTCGGCGGTGGAGAAGTCCAGCAGCGTCGGTCTGTCGCTGCTGCTGTGCTTCATTCGCGATGCGAAGGCCGCCGGCAAGGCGGTCAGTATTCGCGGGATGCCCGAAGACATGCGCGAAATTGCTCAGGTCAGCGAGCTGACCGAGCTTTTGGCGCAACCCTGAATCCGCATCAATAGAGAAGCCCCCCGTCAGAGTCCTGCGCAGCGGGGTTCGCAGGCGCGGGGCTTTTTTGTATGATGTCCGACCCGTGCGCACAGGGCGCCGATTGAGGTTGAGCATGCAGGCCGTAGAAGTGAAGAGCTTCCTTGAAGGAAAGCTGCCAGGAACGCTGGTGGAAGTGGAAGGCGAAGGCTGCAACTTTCAGCTGAACGTGATTAGTGATGAACTGGCGGCGTTGAGCCCGGTCAAGCGTCAGCAAAGCATCTATGCCCATTTGAACCCTTGGATCGCCGATGGCAGCATCCACGCGGTCACTATGAAATTTTTCAGCAGCGCGGCCTGGGCCGAGCGCACCTGAGCCCTAGGGCGTCGAGATTCTTATGGATAAATTGATAATTACCGGTGGCGCTCGTCTTGATGGCGAGATCCGCATCTCCGGGGCGAAGAACTCCGCCCTGCCGATCCTGGCCGCCACCCTGCTGTGCGATGGCCCGGTTACCGTTGGCAACCTGCCGCACCTGCACGACATCACCACCATGATCGAGCTGTTCGGTCGCATGGGCATCGAGCCTGTGATCGACGAAAAGCTCAGCGTCGAAATCGACCCGCGCACCATCAAGACCCTGGTCGCTCCGTACGAGCTGGTGAAAACCATGCGCGCCTCGATCCTGGTACTGGGTCCGATGGTTGCGCGTTTCGGTGAAGCCGAAGTCGCACTGCCTGGCGGCTGCGCCATCGGTTCGCGTCCGGTCGACCTGCACATCCGTGGCCTGGAAGCCATGGGCGCGGTCATCGACGTCGAAGGCGGCTACATCAAGGCCAAGGCGCCTGAAGGCGGCCTGCGTGGCGCGCACTTCTTCTTCGATACCGTCAGCGTGACCGGTACCGAGAACATCATGATGGCCGCTGCTCTGGCCAAGGGCCGCAGCGTGCTGCAGAACGCCGCTCGCGAGCCGGAAGTCGTCGACCTGGCGAACTTCCTCAACGCCATGGGTGCCAAGGTATCCGGCGCCGGTACCGACACCATCACCATCGACGGCGTCGAGCGTCTGGGTTCGGCTTTCTATAAGGTCATGCCTGACCGTATCGAAACCGGCACCTACTTGGTGGCCGCTGCGGTCACCGGTGGCCGCGTGAAGGTCAAGGACACTGATCCGACCATCCTTGAAGCCGTTCTGGAAAAACTCCGTGAGTCCGGCGCAGAAGTCACCACCGGTGAAGACTGGATCGAGCTGAACATGCACGGCAAGCGCCCGAAAGCGGTCAACGTGCGCACTGCGCCGTACCCGGCGTTCCCGACCGACATGCAGGCGCAGTTCATCTCGCTCAACGCCATTGCCGAAGGCACCGGTGCCGTGATCGAGACGATCTTCGAAAACCGCTTCATGCACGTGTACGAACTGCACCGCATGGGCGCCAAGATCCAGGTTGAAGGCAATACGGCCATCGTGACCGGTACCGAAATCCTGAAGGGCGCGCCAGTGATGGCAACCGACCTGCGGGCCTCGGCCAGTCTGGTGATCTCGGCCCTGATGGCCGAAGGCGATACCCTGATCGACCGCATCTACCACATCGACCGTGGTTACGAATGCATCGAGGAAAAACTGCAGATGCTGGGCGCGAAGATCCGTCGCGTTCCGGGCTAGTCGCTGCATCTGGACACAGGGAAGTGTCCGTTGAATTCGTTTTGATCGGGGGTGGCAACGCCCTCGATGTATGTCCGGCGCCGATTGCGACCGGACATGAGTACCTTGATAAGGACTGACGTTTCCCATGTTGACCATCGCACTGTCCAAGGGCCGCATCCTTGACGACACCCTGCCGCTTCTCGCCGAAGCGGGCATCGTGCCGACCGAGAATCCGGACAAGAGCCGCAAGCTGATCATCCCCACGACCCAGGAAGACGTTCGCCTGTTGATCGTGCGGGCCACCGACGTGCCGACCTATGTCGAGCATGGCGCGGCCGACCTCGGCGTTGCCGGTAAAGACGTGCTGATGGAATACACCGGCCAGGGTCTGTACGAGCCGCTGGATCTGCAGATTGCCCGGTGCAAGCTGATGACTGCCGGCAAGGTCGGCGCCGTCGAGCCCAAGGGCCGCCTGCGCGTCGCCACCAAATTCGTCAATGTCGCCAAGCGCTACTACGCCGAGCAGGGCCGTCAGGTCGACATCATCAAGCTTTATGGCTCGATGGAGCTGGCACCGCTGATCGGCCTGGCCGACAAGATCATCGACGTGGTCGACACCGGCAACACCCTGCGCGCCAACGGCCTGGAGCCCCAGGAACTGATCGCCACGATCAGCTCGCGTCTGGTGGTCAATAAAGCTTCGATGAAAATGCAACACGCCCGAATCCAGGCGTTGATCGACACCCTGCGCAAGGCAGTGGAGTCTCGACACCGCGGCTGATGTACCTGCGCGACGTTAAGTCGCGCCCGTCTATCCGCCTCATAGCCAGAATCTCAGGTGCCCAAGCGGATCGAATGGTAATTTCGGGCGCCTGAGTTTTTTGCCATTCCTATGAGGCTCTCGCTATGACCGCACCGACTGCAATTCGCCGACTCAACGCTGCTGACCCGGATTTCGCGCATCATCTGGATCATCTGCTGAGCTGGGAAAGTGTGTCTGACGACTCGGTCAATCAGCGGGTGCTGGACATCATCAAGGCTGTGCGCGAGCGCGGTGACGCGGCGCTGGTCGAGTTCACCCAGAAATTCGATGGCCTGGAAGTCACTTCGATGGCGGACCTGATCCTGCCGCGCGAGCGCCTGGAACTGGCCCTGACCCGCATCACTGTCCCGCAACGCGAAGCGCTGGAAAAAGCGGCGGCCCGCGTGCGCAGCTATCACGAAAAACAGAAGCAGGATTCCTGGAGCTACACCGAAGCCGACGGCACGGTGCTGGGCCAGAAAGTCACGCCACTGGATCGCGCCGGTCTGTACGTGCCGGGCGGCAAGGCGTCGTATCCGTCATCGGTATTGATGAACGCGATTCCGGCCAAGGTTGCCGGCGTGGCCGAAGTGGTCATGGTGGTGCCGACCCCGCGCGGTGAAGTCAACGAACTGGTGCTGGCAGCAGCGTGCATTGCCGGTGTTGACCGGGTGTTCACCATCGGTGGCGCGCAAGCCGTTGCCGCGTTGGCCTATGGCACCGAAAGCGTGCCGCAGGTGGACAAGGTTGTCGGCCCGGGCAACATCTACGTCGCCACTGCCAAGCGTCACGTGTTCGGTCAGGTCGGCATCGACATGATCGCCGGCCCGTCGGAAATCCTCGTGGTATGCGACGGCCAGACCGATCCGGACTGGATCGCCATGGACCTGTTTTCACAGGCCGAGCACGACGAAGACGCCCAGGCAATCCTGGTCAGCCCGGACGCCGAATTCCTCGACAAGGTTGCCGCCAGCATCGACAAACTGCTGCCGACCATGGATCGCGCCACCATCATTGAAACCTCGATCAATGGCCGTGGCGCCCTGATTCACGTGCGCGACATGGCCCAGGCCATCGAAGTCGCCAACCGTATCGCCCCGGAACACCTTGAACTGTCGGTCGCCGACCCGCAGGCCTGGCTGCCGCAGATCCGCCACGCCGGCGCGATCTTCATGGGGCGTCACACCTCCGAAGCGCTGGGCGACTACTGCGCCGGTCCGAACCACGTGCTGCCGACCTCCGGCACTGCGCGTTTCTCCTCGCCGCTGGGCGTGTATGACTTCCAGAAACGTTCGTCGATCATCTTCTGCTCCGAGGCCGGTGCTTTGGAACTGGGCAAGACTGCATCGATCCTGGCCCGTGGCGAATCCTTGAGCGCCCACGCGCGCAGCGCCGAATACCGCATCAAAGACGACGTGAAGGGGAACTGAACATGAGCAAATTCTGGAGCCCGTTCGTCAAGGATCTGGTGCCTTACGTGCCGGGCGAGCAGCCGAAGCTGACCCGTCTGGTCAAGCTCAACACCAACGAAAACCCGTACGGCCCGTCGCCAAAAGCCTTGGCGGCGATGCAGGCCGAACTCAACGACAACCTGCGTCTGTATCCGGATCCGAACAGCGACCGGCTGAAAAACGCTGTCGCCGAATACTACGGCGTGCAGAGCAATCAGGTGTTCCTCGGCAACGGTTCGGATGAAGTGCTGGCGCACATCTTTCACGGCCTGTTGCAACACGATCAGCCGATCCTGTTCCCGGACATCAGCTACAGCTTCTATCCGGTCTACTGCGGTCTCTACGGCATCACGTTCGACGCGGTGCCGCTGGATGCGCAGTTCCGGATCAACCCGGCCGACTACGCCAAACCGAACGGCGGGATCATCTTCCCCAACCCGAACGCGCCGACCGGTTGCCTGCTGGCGCTGGAAGCGGTCGAGCAGATCCTCAAGGCCAGCCCGGATTCAGTGGTGGTGGTCGACGAGGCCTACATCGACTTCGGCGGCGAAACCGCGATCAGTCTGGTCGAGCGTTATCCGAACCTGCTGGTCACCCAGACGCTGTCCAAATCCCGTTCGCTGGCGGGCCTGCGGGTCGGTCTGGCGGTCGGCCATCCGGATCTGATCGAGGCGCTGGAACGGATCAAGAACAGCTTCAACTCCTACCCGATCGATCGCATGGCCAATGTCGGCGCGGCGGCAGCGTTCGAGGATCGCGAGTACTTCGACAAGACCTGCGCACTGGTCATAGAGAGTCGCGAGTGGGTGGTTGCGCAGTTGCAGGCCAAAGGTTTTGAAGTGCTGCCGTCAGCGGCCAACTTCATCTTCGCCCGGCATCCGCAACACGATGCGGCGGGGCTGGCGGCCAAACTGCGTGAGCAGGGCGTGATCGTGCGCCACTTCAAGCAGGAGCGGATTGCCCAGTTCCTGCGGATCTCGATCGGCACGCCGGAACAGAATCAGGCGTTGATCGACGGTCTGGGCGAACTCTGAAACGACGCTGATCCCTGTGGGTTCAGTCCCGCAGGGATCAGCGCTGGTTTATTCGTGATGCGGCTCGCCAAGGAACGTCAACGAACTGAACAACCCTCTGCTGCTCACCTCTGCACTGTCCTTCACCGGCACTTCCACCTGCGCCGCAATCACATTCAATCCCTCATTACGCACCAGCACCTGAGCGCGGCCGTCCTTGTCGGTTTCAGTGCTCAAGGTATTCGGCGCGCTGCGGTAGTCACCGATCAACTTCACGCCCGCGGCCGGTTTGCCATCCAGCAACACCCGCACCGGCAATGATTTCCCCGGGCCGACGGTCAGCGGATCGACCTCCGGCAAAATCAGCAATTTGATCTGATCCAGTTTGGGCAACTTCGCTCCGGGCTGATAAATCGCCAGGCTGTACTTGAGGGTCTCGGTCGACTCGATGGCTCCCGGGACTTTGCTACGCCCCTCGTTGACCCATTTCTTGTCGGCGGTTTGCGACCACATGCCGTTGTTCAGGGCCACGGCCATCACCGCCGGCGGTTTCAACGGTTGCAGGCGGGCGTGATCTGCCAGGCGCTGCACGCTGACGGGAATCATCTTGCCGCTTGCGTCATAGGCCCACGCTCCGCTGACTTTCTGCGGTTTGAACGCATTGTCCTCGGCACCGTGGCCGTAGACGACTTCGATATTGCCGCGCCGTTGTTCGGTCCACAAACCATGGGCCGAGGCGTGAGTGGCGAAGAGCGCGGCGATGAACAGCAGGGATTTGCCGTATTGCATGGAGACGTCCTTTTACAGGTTGAGTGTCAGGCTGACCGTGAAATTGCGCGGCTCGCCGGGGTTGACCCAGTAGTTGCTGTACGAGCGCTCGTAATACTTTTCGTCGAACAGGTTGTTCAGGTTCAGGCCGACGGTGATGTTGTCGCTGGCCTTGTAATGGGCCAGCAGGTCAACGGTGTGATAGGCCGGCAGCTCGAAATCGCTGCCGGACTCACCTGAGCGGTCACCGACGTAAGTGAACGCCGCGCCGATATCCGAGCCGCGCAAGCGGCCGTCCTGAAACTCGTAGACACCCAGCAGGCTGCCGCTGCGTTTGGCGACCCCGAGGATGCGGCTACCGGCGGGGATCGCGGCATCCCCCTTGGTCACTTCGGCGTCGATCCAGGCGAAAGCGCCGATCACCCTGACGGCGTCGGTGACTTGCCCGGTGACTTGCAGATCGAAACCCCGGCTGCGGGCCTTGCCCATGGCGCGGCTGGTGTCGGTGCCCGGGTCGAGGGCGAGGACGTTTTCCTTGTCGATATGGAAGAAGGCGAGGGTGCTGCTTAACCGTTCGTCGAACAGCTCGTTCTTGATGCCGATTTCGTAACCCACACCTTCTTCCGGATCGAAGGATTTGCCAGCCGCATCGAGGCCGTTGTTCGGTTTGAATGAGGTCGAGGCGTTGGCGAACAGGCCGGTGTCCGGTGTCAGTTGATAGAGCAGGCCGGCACGTTGAGTGAGCGCATCGTGGGTCTGGCGGCTGGTGCTGTTGCGGCTGTGGTCATCGATGGTTTGCTCAAAGTGCTCCAATCGCGCCCCGATCATCCCACGCAGTTTTTCGCTGAAGACGATTTGATCCTGCAGGTTCAGCGCAAGGCTATCGACGTGTTCGAAGAAGTCCGTGCCGGAGCGTGCACCGTTGGGTTTGGGCTGGCCGTATACCGGGTTATAGATATCGATGGCGTAAGGCCTGCCGGCGATGTTGGTGACGCGCTCGTTCTTGCGGAAGTTCTCGTACTCGCTGCCGATCAGCAGTTCATGCTGCCAGGTGCCAAGGTCGAACAGACCGCGCAGTTCCAACTGGGTGATGCTGTCGTGCCAGTTGGTATCGCGTTCGCGATAGCGGCGGTTGACTGAGTGGCCATCGGCATTCAAAGGACGGCTTTCAGAGGCGAATCCCCAGAGTTTGCCTTCCTTGTAGTGGCTGGCCAGGCGCAGTTTCCAGGCATCGTTGAGGTGGTGCTCAAGCGTGGCTTGCAGTCTGTTGTTGTGGTTGTCGATGTTGCCGTCGTTCGGTTCACCCAGGAATGTCGAACGCGAGACGCCGCTCCATTTATTGTTTGGCGCAACAATGCCGCGGTCGAAGGTCGAGCTATGACGTACGAATTCGCTCTCCACCAGCAGGCTGGTGTCCGGGTTCAACTGCCAACTGAAAGAGGGGGCGACGAATACACGTTTACTGTCGACGTGGTCGCGAAAACTGTTGTTGTCCTCGACCGCGAGGTTGATCCGCGACAGCACATCTCCCTGATCATCCAGCGGCGTGTTGACGTCCAGCGCGGTGCGATAACGATCCCAACTGCCGGCACTGGTTTGCAGGGTAGTAAACGCTTCGGGCTGCGGTTTTTTGGTGACGATGTTTACCGTGCCACCCGGATCGCCTCGGCCGTACAGGCTGGCGGCTGGTCCTTTGAGCACTTCGATGCGCTCGATGTTGGCAGCGTCGGGTGTGCTCGGGTAGCCACGGTTGGCGCTGAAGCCGTCCTGGTAAAACTCGGAAGTAGTGAAGCCGCGCACACTGTATTCGTAAAGCGTCAGGCCGCCGAAGTTGTTTTGCTTCGACACGCCACCGGCGAATTCCAGCGCACGTTCGACGCTGGTACTACCCAGATCCTTGAGTACGGTGGCGGGCACCACGCTGATGGCCTGTGGAATATCGCGGATTGCGGTGTCGGTTTTGGTGGCGCTGGACGAGCGCGTAGCGCGGTACCCTTTGACCGGACCGGTAGGGGATTCGTAATCGGAGGTGACGCTGATGGTATCGAGTTCAAGCGTTTGCGGTTCATCGGCAAACACGGGATCGCCAAGCAGGCCAAGGGTCAGGCCGAGCAGAGAAGCCTTTTTTCGAGACGACATGTTATGTTGTTCCAATGTATTAATTGAAACAATATAACATGCCCGTTGAGAATGTCTGTTATTCGCGCCATTGGTGCGAACAAAGTCTTACTCTTCTTTCTCTTGCACCGGCGCTGGCGGCGGACGCAGGCCGATTTCAGCGGTCAGCTTCAACTCCTTGCCATTGCGCATCACCTGAATCGTGACCTTGTCGGTCGGTTTGATTCGCGCTACCTGGTTCATCGACTTACGGCCATCACCGGCCGGTTCGCCGTCGATGCTCAGGATCACATCACCCAGTTGCAAGCCGGCCTTCTGTGCCGGGCCGTCGCGGAAAATGCCCGCCACCACGATTCCCGGGCGCCCGGACAGGCCAAACGACTCGGCCAGTTCCTGGGTCAGCGGCTGCACTTCAATGCCGAGCCAGCCGCGAATCACCTGACCGTGCTCGATGATCGATTTCATCACTTCCATCGCCAGTTTCACCGGGATTGCGAAGCCGATGCCTTGCGAGCCGCCGGACTTGGAGAAGATCGCGGTGTTGATGCCGGTGAGGTTACCGTTGGCGTCTACCAGCGCGCCGCCGGAGTTGCCCGGGTTGATCGCGGCGTCGGTCTGAATGAAGTCTTCGTAGTTGTTCAGGCCCAGTTGATTGCGGCCGGTGGCGCTGATGATGCCCATGGTCACGGTCTGGCCGACGCCGAACGGGTTGCCGATGGCCAGTGCGACGTCGCCGATGCGGATGTTGTCGGAACGGCCGACGGTGATCGACGGCAGGTTTTTGAGATCGATCTTCAGGACGGCGAGGTCGGTTTCCGGGTCGCTGCCGATCACCCGGGCCAGGGTTTCGCGACCGTCCTTGAGCGCCACGACGATCTGGTCGGCGCCACTGGTAACGTGGTTGTTGGTCAGAATGTAGCCTTCCGGGCTCATGATCACGCCGGAACCGAGGCTGGACTCCATGCGTTTCTGCTTCGGCGAATTGTCACCGAAGAAGCGGCGAAACTGCGGATCCTCGAACAACGGATGCGCCGGTTTGGCGATGACTTTGGTGGTGTAGAGGTTGACCACTGAAGGCGCGGCGATGGTCACCGCGTCGGCATAGGACACCGGCCCCTGCTGCACGCTGGTGGTCTGCGGGGCCTGTTGCAGGTTGACGTCAAGGCTTGGAAGCCCGACCCACTGCGGGTAACGCTGAATAATCAACAGAGCGATAAGTACGCCGGCCAACAGCGGCCAGCCGAAAAAACGCAGCGCCTTGAGCATTAAGCACGTCCTGGAAAAGTTGCAGGCGGGGTCAGACCGCCCATAATGTCGCGCATTATACGAGGCCGCGCGCGCCTCTGAACGGGATTTTCAGGAGTCTTTCATGGCCGTTGCCCTCAGTACCCTGGTCGAAGAAGCCGACCGTTACCTCGGCAGTGCGAAAATTGCCGATTATTGCCCCAACGGTCTGCAGGTCGAAGGCCGTCCGCAGGTGATGCGCATCGTCAGCGGCGTCACCGCCAGTCAGGCGCTGCTCGATGCTGCCGTCGAGGCCGAAGCCGATCTGGTGCTGGTGCATCACGGTTATTTCTGGAAGGGCGAGAACCCGTGCATCACCGGCATGAAACAGCGCCGTCTGAAGACGCTTCTCAAGCACGATATCAGCCTGCTCGGTTATCACCTGCCGCTGGATCTGCACCCGGACGTCGGCAACAACGTGCAGCTTGCGCGTCAGCTGGACATCACCGTCGAGGGGCCGCTGGATCCGGACAACCTGAAGGTCGTCGGTCTGGTCGGTTCACTGAGCGAGCCCATGACCCCGCGCGACTTCGCCCGCAAAGTGCAGGAAGTCATGGGCCGCGAGCCGCTGCTGGTCGAGGGCAGTGCGATGATTCGTCGGGTCGGCTGGTGCACCGGGGGCGGTCAGGGCTACATAGACAATGCCATCGCCGCCGGCGTCGATCTGTTCCTCAGCGGCGAAGCCTCCGAGCAGACATTCCACAGCGCCCGGGAAAACGACATCAGCTTCATCGCCGCCGGCCACCACGCCACCGAACGCTACGGCGTGCAGGCGCTGGGCGACTATCTGGCGAAGCGTTTTGCCCTCGAGCACATTTTCATCGACTGTCCGAATCCGATCTGACTTCACCCAAATCCTGTGGGAGCGAGCTTGCTCGCGAAGAGACAGTATCAGTCGCCATCATTGTTGAATGGCAGACCGCTTTCGCGAGCAAGCTCGCTCCCACATTGGCTTTCATCACCCGAACGGGCGGGCATATTCATATGCCCTTTCGATCTAGTTGGCGTCCTGATTAGAAGAGGTCGCTGTGCTAGGATTCGACGCTCGAACACGGCCCGCTGGCCGTTCATAAGAAAGCTTTCGTGAGTAGCCATGGTCGACAAACTGACGCATCTGAAACAGCTGGAGGCGGAAAGCATCCACATCATCCGCGAGGTGGCCGCCGAGTTCGACAACCCGGTGATGCTGTACTCCATCGGTAAAGACTCCGCCGTGATGCTGCATCTGGCACGCAAGGCGTTCTTCCCGGGCAAACTGCCGTTTCCGGTGATGCACGTCGACACCCGCTGGAAATTCCAGGAGATGTACAAGTTCCGCGACAAGATGGTCGAAGAGCTGGGCCTGGATCTGATCACCCACGTCAACCCGGATGGCGTTGCGCAGGGCATCAACCCGTTCACCCACGGCAGCGCCAAGCACACCGACATCATGAAGACCGAGGGCCTGAAGCAGGCGCTCGACAAGCATGGTTTCGACGCAGCCTTCGGCGGTGCCCGTCGCGATGAAGAGAAGTCCCGCGCCAAGGAGCGCGTCTACTCGTTCCGTGACAGCAAGCACCGCTGGGACCCGAAGAACCAGCGTCCCGAGCTGTGGAACGTCTACAACGGCAAGGTCAACAAGGGCGAATCCATTCGTGTGTTCCCGCTGTCGAACTGGACCGAGCTGGACATCTGGCAGTACATCTACCTCGAAGGCATCCCGATCGTACCGCTGTACTTCGCGGCCGAACGTGAAGTGATCGAGAAGAACGGCACGCTGATCATGATCGACGACGAGCGCATCCTCGAGCACCTGTCCGACGAGGACAAGGCGCGCATCGTCAAAAAGAAAGTGCGTTTCCGTACCCTTGGCTGCTACCCGTTGACGGGCGCGGTGGAGTCCGAGGCCGAAAGCCTGACGGACATCATTCAGGAAATGCTCCTGACGCGAACTTCCGAGCGCCAGGGCCGGGTCATCGACCACGATGGCGCAGGCTCGATGGAAGACAAGAAACGTCAAGGCTATTTCTAAGGGGCTGTCATGTCGCACGCATCTGATTTGATCAGCGAGGACATCCTCGCCTACCTGGGCCAGCACGAACGTAAAGAGCTGCTGCGCTTTTTGACCTGCGGTAACGTCGATGACGGCAAGAGCACCCTGATCGGGCGCCTGCTGCACGACTCGAAAATGATCTACGAAGATCACCTGGAAGCCATCACCCGCGATTCGAAGAAAGTCGGCACCACCGGTGACGACATCGACCTGGCATTGCTGGTCGACGGCCTGCAGGCCGAGCGCGAGCAGGGCATCACCATCGATGTCGCGTACCGCTATTTCTCCACCGCCAAGCGCAAATTCATCATCGCCGACACCCCCGGCCATGAGCAGTACACCCGCAACATGGCCACCGGTGCGTCCACCTGTGACCTGGCGATCATCCTGGTCGACGCCCGTTACGGCGTGCAGACCCAGACCCGTCGCCACAGCTTTATCGCCTCACTGCTGGGCATCAAGCACATCGTTGTCGCCATCAACAAGATGGACCTCAAGGGCTTCGATCAGGGCGTGTTCGAGTCGATCAAGGCCGACTACCTGAAGTTCGCCGAAGGCTTGAAGATGAAGCCTACGAGCATGCACTTCGTGCCGATGTCCGCCCTGAAGGGCGACAACGTGGTGAACAAGTCCGAGCGCTCGCCTTGGTACACCGGCCAGTCGCTGATGGAAATCCTTGAGACCGTGGAAGTGGCGGGCGACCGCAACTTCACCGATCTGCGTTTCCCGGTGCAGTACGTCAACCGTCCGAACCTGAACTTCCGCGGTTTCGCCGGCACCCTGGCCAGCGGCATCGTCAAGAAGGGCGACGAAGTCGTGGTCCTGCCGTCGGGCAAGAGCAGCCGCGTGAAATCCATCGTCACCTTCGAAGGTGAACTGGAACACGCAGGTCCTGGCCAAGCGGTAACGCTGACCATGGAAGACGAGATCGACATTTCCCGTGGCGACCTGCTGGTGCACGCCGACAACGTCCCGCCAGTGACCGACAGCTTCGAAGCGATGCTGGTGTGGATGGCTGAAGAGCCGATGCTGCCGGGCAAGAAATACGACATCAAGCGTGCTACCAGTTACGTGCCGGGCTCCATCGCCAGCATCGTCAACAAGGTCGACGTCAACACCCTCGAAGAGGGCCCGGCGAGCGCGTTGCAGCTCAACGAAATCGGCAAGGTGAAGATCGCGCTCGACGCGCCGATCGCCCTCGACGGTTACGACAGCAACCGCACCACCGGCGCGTTCATCGTTATCGACCGTTTGACCAACGGCACCGTCGGCGCCGGCATGATCGTCGCTCAGCCAGTGACCCACGGTACGGCCACGCACCACGGCAAAATGGCCCATGTAGCGACCGAAGAGCGCGCTCAGCGTTTCGGTCAGCAACCGGCTACCGTGCTGTTCAGCGGCCTGTCGGGCGCTGGCAAAAGCACCTTGGCGTATGCGGTCGAACGCAAGCTGTTCGACATGGGCCGCGCGGTGTTTGTACTCGATGGCCAGAACCTGCGTCAGGATCTGAACAAAGGTCTGCCGCAGGATCGCGCCGGGCGTACCGAGAACTGGCGTCGTGCCGCGCACGTGGCGCGTCAGTTCAACGAAGCCGGTTTGCTGACCCTGGCGGCGTTCGTTGCGCCAAGTGCCGAAGGTCGCGAGCAGGCCAAGGAACTGATCGGCAAGGATCGCTTGCTGACGGTCTACGTGCAGGCCTCGCCGACAGTGTGCGCCGAACGTGATCCGCAAGGGCTGTACGCCGCTGGTGGCGACAACATCCCGGGCGAATCCTTCCCGTACGACGTGCCGCTCAACGCCGACCTGGTGATCGACACGCAGTCGCTGAGTCTGGAAGAAAGCGTCAAGCAAGTGCTGGAGCTGTTGCGGCAGCGCGGCGCGATTTAAGCACTGAAGCAGCGACAAGCTTCCAGTTTCAAGCGGCAAGAAAAAGCCCGTCGATGAGCAATCATCGGCGGGCTTTTTTTGTGCCGGGTGATCGTTCCCACGCGGAGCGTGGGAATGATCAAACGATCAACTGTGGGAGCGAGCCTGCTCGCTCCCACAGGGGTCAGTGTTTGGGTGGATATTCGCGGTGCATCTGCTCCAGCAACGCATCCTTGTCCAGCCACAGCTGATTGATCCAGTCCTGAAACTGCAATCGATACTCGCCGTCCTGGTCGTAGTTCTTGCCGATGAAGGCCGGCGGGATTTTGATTTCCTCAAAATGCACCACCACATCGCGCACATTGCCGCAGAGCAAATCCCAGAACCCTGGACGCCCCGCTGGATAATGAATCGTCACGTTGACGATCGATTCCAGCTGTTCGCCCATCGCATCCAGTACAAACGCAATGCCGCCGGCCTTTGGTTTGAGCAAGTATTTGAACGGCGATTGCTGCTGTGCATGTTTGCCTTCGGTGAAGCGCGTGCCCTCGACGAAGTTGAAGATGCCTACCGGGTTGTCGCGGAATTTCGCGCAGGTCTTGCGGGTGGTTTCCAGGTCTTTGCCTTTCTTTTCCGGGTGTTTTTCCAGATAGGCTTTCGAATAGCGTTTCATGAATGGAAAGCCCAGCGTCCACCACGCCAGACCGATCACCGGGACCCAGATCAGCTCCTGTTTAAGGAAAAACTTCAGCGGCTGGATGCGTCGGTTGAGCACGTATTGCAGCACCAGGATGTCGACCCAGCTCTGGTGATTGCTGGTGATCAGGTACGAGTGTTGATAGTCCAGACCTTGCAGGCCGCTGAGGTGCCAGCGGGTGCGGCGCACCAGGTTCATCCAGCCTTTGTTGTTACTGATCCAGGCTTCGTGAGTGTGGCTCATCAGCCAGCGCGAAGCGCGGCGTGCGAGGTCGAACGGCAGCACTTTGATCAGTGCCACGAGAAACAGGAACGAGCACAGCACAATGGTGTTCAGCGCCAGCAGCAGCGCGGCGATCACGCCGCGCAAGTTGGCAGGGAGAAAAGCCAGCATCGGGTCAGATATCCAGAGGTCGGTTGGCAGCCTGAATCGCGGTCAGGGCAATGGTGTAGACGATGTCGTCGACCTGCGCGCCGCGCGGCAGATCGTTCACCGGTTTGCGCAGGCCTTGCAGCATCGGGCCGAGGCTGACGCAGTCGGCACTGCGTTGCACGGCCTTGTGGGTGGTGTTGCCGGTGTTCAGGTCAGGGAACACGAACACCGTGGCGCGACCGGCCACCTGGCTGTTCGGCGCCAGTTGCCGGGCCACGTTTTCGTTGGCGGCGGCGTCGTACTGCAACGGGCCGTCGATCAGCAGCGAGTGCTGTTGTTCGTGGGCGAGCAGGGTGGCTTCGCGAACCTTTTCGACTTCTTCGCCGGTGGCGGATTCGCCGCTGGAGTAACTGATCATCGCTACCCGTGGCGTGATGCCGAACGCGGCGGCCGAGTCGGCGCTTTGCAGGGCGATTTCGGCCAGTTCGCTGGCGCTCGGGTGCGGGTTCATCACGCAGTCGCCGTAGACCAGCACTTCTTCGGGAAACAGCATGAAGAACACCGACGACACCAGCGTGCAGCCCGGCGCCGTTTTAATCAGCTGCAAGGCCGGGCGGATGGTGTTGGCGGTGGTGTTGATGATGCCCGAAACCAGGCCGTCGACTTCATCCAGCGCCAGCATCATGGTGCCGATCACTACGGTGTCTTCCAGTTGCTGTTCGGCCATCGGCGCGTTGAGGCTCTTGCTCTTGCGCAGGGCGACCATGGGTTCGACGTAGCGCTCGCGGATCAGATCCGGATCGAGGATTTCCAGCCCCGGCGGCAGGACGATGCCCTGAGCCCGGGCGACGGCTTCGACATCCTCCGGTTTGGCCAGCAACACGCAACGGGCAATCCCGCGTTCCTGGCAGATCGCGGCCGCTTGCACGGTGAGCGGCTCGCTGCCTTCGGGCAGGACAATGCGCTTGTTGGCAGCCTGCGCGCGTTGAATCAATTGATAGCGGAACACCGCCGGCGACAGGCGCATTTCCCGCGGTGTACCGCAGCGCTGGTGCAGCCAGTTGGCGTCCAGGTGACTGGCGACGAAGTCGGTGATGATCTCCGCGCGTTCACGGTCATCGACGGGAATTTCCTTGTTCAGGCCGTTGAGCAGGTTCGCGGTGTCGTAGGAGCCGGTGCTCACCGACAGCACCGGCAAGCCAGCCTGCAACGCGCCACGGCACAGGTCCATGATGCGCGGATCGGGCAGGGTGTCGCTGGTCAGCAGCAGGCCGGCCAGCGGCACGCCGTTGATCGCGGCGAGGCTGACGGCGAGGATGATGTCGTCGCGATCGCCAGGAGTCACCACCAGCACGCCGGGCTTGAGCAGATCCACGGTGTTGCGCATGGTGCGCGCGCAAATGATGGTCTTGGTCATGCGCCGGGTTTCGTAGTCGCCGGCGTTGAGCACCTGGGCGCCCATCAGGTCGGCGACGTCGCGGGTGCGCGGGGCGTTGAGTTCCGGCTGGAACGGAATGCAGCCGAGCAGACGGAAATCACCGGTGCGCAGCAAGGGCGAATGCTCTTTCAGGCGCGCAGCGAAGGCGTCCATGCTCTCGTCGGTCTTGACCTTGTTGAGGATCACGCCGAGGACTTTCGGGTCCTTCGGCCCGCCGAACAGTTGCGCCTGCAACTCGACGCGGCCGGAAAGTTCGGTCAGCACTTCGTTTTCCGGGGCCGAGACCAGTATCACCTCGGCATCCAGGCTCTTGGCCAGGTGCAGGTTGACCCGCGCGGCGTAGCTGGCGCTGCGGGTAGGCACCATGCCTTCGACGACCAACACGTCTTTGCCGATGGCTGCCTGCTGGTAGAGGGTGATGATTTCTTCGAGCAGCTCGTCGAGCTGACCGTCGCCGAGCATCCGCTCGACATGGGCCAGACCCAGTGGCTGTGGCGGTTTCAGGCCGTGGGTGCGGGCCACCAGTTCGGTGGAGCGCTCAGGGCCGGTGTCGCCCGGATGCGGCTGGGCGATCGGTTTGAAGAAGCCGACTTTCAGCCCGGCCCGTTCCAGCGTACGCACCAGCCCGAGGCTGATGGAGGTCAGACCCACACCAAAGTCGGTGGGCGCGATAAAAAAAGTTTGCATGCGGATTCTCTAAGGGTGCATGGCAATGGCGATCGTCTCTGTGTGCCGATCTGCCGAGATTCAGTCGCCAAGGTTATCGCTAACCGAGGCTTGAGCGCACCAACCGCAAGCAAAGGGTTGGCCTATTTTTTCAATGCGTTGCGTGGCGTCCAGAACCCACGCCCGGGACTGCCAGGGCGGGAGGTGGCGCAGGTGCTGGGTGTGGCCGCAGGACAGCTCGGCGACCCAGTGGCCGTCCTCGTCCTGATGGAATCCGGTGACGGTCACGGGCGCCAATCGATCCCGTCTGTCCGGGTTCTGTTCGCTTTCGGGCAAATCCTTGTTTAGACTTGTCCGTTCTTCATTCTTATGCAAAAGGTCTCGCCCCATGCTGATCGCCGCCAATAAGGCTGTCTCCATCGACTATACCCTGACCAACGACGCTGGTGAGGTCATCGACAGCTCCGCCGGCGGCGCTCCGCTGGTCTACCTGCATGGCGCAGGCAACATCATCCCGGGCCTGGAAAAAGCCCTGGAAGGTAAAGAAGTCGGCAACGAGCTGGAAGTGTCCGTCGAGCCGGAAGATGCCTACGGCGAATACGCCGCTGAACTGGTCAGCACCCTGAGCCGCAGCATGTTCGAAGGCGTTGACGAGCTGGAAGTCGGCATGCAGTTCCACGCTTCGGCGCCGGACGGCCAGATGCAGATCGTCACCATCCGTGACCTGGACGGCGACGACGTTACCGTCGACGGCAACCACCCACTGGCCGGTCAGCGCCTGAACTTCAAAGTGAAGGTCGTTGCCATCCGTGACGCCAGCCAGGAAGAAATCGCTCATGGTCACGTCCATGGCGAAGGTGGCCATCACCACTGATTTTCTGCGCTAAGCTCAGAGAACTGGAGAGGCGCCCGAGGGCGCCTTTTTAGTCCGCGGCTGTCCTTGGTGCCCTCGCCAAGTGGCTGTTTCGAGTAGAACACGGGAATCTGGAGTTCGTCATGAGTGCTTTTCACGACCTTAAGTTGACAGCCCTGGATGGTCAGGAGCTACCGCTGGCACCCTTCAAGGGCCAAGTCGTGCTGGTGGTCAACGTCGCCTCCAAATGCGGCTTGACCCCACAGTACGCGGCGCTGGAAAACCTTTATCAGCAATACAAAGGCAAAGGCTTCAGTGTGCTGGGCCTGCCGTGCAACCAGTTTGCCGGTCAGGAACCGGGCAGTGAGCAGGAGATCCAGGAATTCTGCAGCCTCAACTATGGCGTGAGTTTTCCGTTGTCGAAAAAGCTCGAAGTCAACGGTCACGACCGTCATCAGCTGTACCGCCTGCTGGCGGGCGAGGGCGCGGAGTTTCCCGGTGACATCACCTGGAATTTCGAGAAATTCCTGCTCGGCAAGGACGGTCGGGTACTGGCCCGCTTCTCGCCGCGCACGGCGCCGGATGATCCTTCGGTGATTACGGCGATTGAAAAAGCCCTGAGTTGAAACACGAAAATCGCAGCCATTGAGCTGCGATTTTTTTCGCCTGCCTTTTGACCCTTAATCATTCAGATCAATAGTGCTATCGGGCGTTTGAAACTCCGCATATTATCGCCGTCATATGAATTGCGTGCCCGTCGATCAATTTTTCGTGGAGCTTCCCATGCCCGTGCAAGCCCTGTTCAAACCGTTCCAGCTCGGTTCCCTCGAACTGCCGACCCGCGTGGTCATGGCGCCGATGACCCGTTCGTTCTCTCCGGGCGGCGTGCCCAATTCCAAAGTGATCGAATACTACCGTCGTCGCGCGGCGGCCGGTGTCGGCCTGATCATTACCGAAGGCACCACCGTCGGCCACCAGGCATCCAACGGTTACCCGAACGTGCCGCACTTCTACGGTGAAGCAGCCTTGGCCGGCTGGAAGAAAGTCGTGGATGCGGTACACGCCGAAGGCGGCAAGATCGTTCCGCAACTCTGGCACGTCGGCAATGTGCGCCGTCTGGGCACCGAGCCGGACGCGAGCGTGCCGGGTTATGGCCCGTCGGAAAAACTCAAGGACGGTCAGGTCGTGGTGCACGGCATGACCAGACAGGACATTCAGGACGTGATCGCAGCCTTCGCCCAAGCGGCGAAAGATGCCCAAAGCATCGGCATGGACGGCGTGGAAATCCACGGCGCCCACGGTTACCTGATCGACCAGTTCTTCTGGGAAGGCAGCAACCAGCGCACGGACGAATACGGTGGCAGCCTGGCCAACCGTTCGCGTTTCGCCATCGAGCTGATTCAGGCTGTGCGTGCGGCGGTGGGCGAAGGCTTCCCGATCATCTTCCGTTTCTCGCAGTGGAAACAGCAGGACTACACCGCGCGTCTGGTGCAAACCTCTGAAGCGCTGGGGGAATTCCTCAAGCCGTTGTCCGACGCCGGGGTGGATATTTTCCACTGCTCGACGCGCCGTTTCTGGGAGCCTGAGTTTGACGGCTCCGACCTGAACCTGGCCGGCTGGACACGCAAGCTGACCGGCAAACCAACCATCACCGTCGGCAGCGTCGGCCTCGATGGCGAGTTCCTGCAGTTCATGGTCAACACCGACAAGGTCGCGCAACCGGCCAGTCTGGAGAGACTGCTGGAGCGTCTGAACAACGACGAGTTCGATCTGGTGGCAGTGGGGCGTGCGCTGCTGGTCGATCCGGACTGGGCGCAGAAAGTGCGCGAAGGCCGCGAGCAGGATATTCTGCCGTTCAGCCGTGAGGCGTTGATGACGCTGGTTTGATCGATGTGGGAGGCTTGTCGTGCAGGTCGCGGCAAGCCCCCAGCAAATGGTTTTCAAACTGTTCGACGATGGCCGCCCAACCCTGGCGGCTGGCGTGCTGGCGTGCGTTCAGGCGTACGCAGCGCAACCTTTCGTCTTCTTCCAGCAGCCATGCGGCTGCCTCGCAGAACGCCTCTTCATCTCCGGGCATTGCCAGCACGCCGTTGTAGCCATGGCGAATATGCTGGGCCGCCGCGGCCTGATCGTAAGACACCACCCCAAGGCCTGAGGCCAGCGCTTCCAGCACGACGTTGCCAAAGGTCTCGGTCAGGCTCGGAAACAGAAACACATCCCCCGACGCATAGTGCGCCGCCAGCGCTTCGCCCCGTTGCGAGCCGCAGAAAATCGCCTCGGGCAGTTCGTTTTCCAGTGCCATTCGTTGCGGTCCGTCGCCGACCACGATCAGCTTCAGGTTGCGCTGTGGATAAGTGCCGGCGAGCTTTTCGAAACTGCGCTTGAGCAAGCCGAGATTTTTCTCCGGCGCCAGGCGTCCTACGTGAATGACAGCAATGTCCCGCTCGCCAAGACCCCATTGCTCACGCAAGGCATTCAGGCGTTTGGCCGGGTGGAACAACTGACTGTCGACACCCCGGGACAGCAGCGCCAGGCGCTCGAAGTGCCGACGCTCCAGCTCCAGGCGCTGGCTGACGCTCGGCACCAGGGTCATGGCCGAACGATTGTGAAACCAGCGCAGATAGTGGGTGAGCAAGCGCGTCAGCAAGCCCAGCCCGTACTGGTGGGTGTATTGCTGAAAGTTGGTATGAAAACCACTGACCACGGCAATCCCCAGGCGCCGTGCCGCGCGTAACGCCGACAGCCCGAGCGGGCCTTCGGTGGCGATATAGAGCACGTCGGGGCGATGGCGCGTCCAGCGTCGCAACAGTTTGTGCATCGACGACTGGCCCCATTGCAGCCCCGGATATCCCGGCAACGGCCAGCCCCGGCACAGCAGCAGGGCGTCGTCTTCACTGCGCTGCGGATCGTCAGTCTGACGCGGTCGCACCAGTTCCACCCGATGCCCGCGTGCGCGCAAACCGTCGCACAAGCGGCCAAGGGTATTGGCCACGCCGTTGATTTCCGGTGGGAAGGTTTCGCTGATGAGGGTGATATGTAGAGCTGTCGTCATGGCCTCAGTGTCGGCTGAGGCCATGTCGTGGTTGTGACGTTCCGATGATGGATTTGTGACGCGGTCTCAGCGTTGCATCACCAGATTCTCGGCCCCGCGCTCACGCACCCAGAACAGCGTCGCGCCAGCCACGGCGGCCGGCATCATCAGGATGTTGACCAGCGGAATCAGCAACACCAGATAAACGATCCCGCCGAAGCTCATGCTCTGCCAGCGCTTCTGGCGCAGCCAGGCGAGCATTTCGTTCCAGCCCAGCTTGTGGTTATCCGCCGGGTAGTCGATGTACTGGATCGCCATCATCCACACCCCGAACAGCAGCCACAACGGCGCGGCGACGATGTTCACCACCGGGATGAACGACAGGATGAACAGGCCGATCGCGCGGGGCAGGAAATAACCGAGTTTGCGCATTTCCCGGGCCAGGGTGCGCGGGATCATGGCGATCAGTTCGCCCCAGCTGAAGGCCGGGAAGTCGTCGGTGCCGCGCACCACCACTTCAACCTTTTCCGCGAGGAAGCCGTTGAACGGCGCGGCGATCACGTTGGCCAGCATCGTAAAGGTGAAGAACACCATCAACGCCACCAGCACCACGAACAGCGGCCACAGGATGTAACTGAGGAAACTCAGCCATTCAGGCAGCGACGGCATCAGCGTGTCGACCCACAGGCTGAACTGGTGACCGGCCAGATAGATCAATCCGACGAACAGCACCAGGTTGATGGCCAGCGGCAGCAGCACAAACAGGCGCAGGCCGGGACTCAAGACCAGTTTGAGGCCTTCGCGCAGGTATTGCGGGCCGGACAGAACAGGGGCGGGCATAAGGTGCTCCGAGCAAGGGAAAACGCGCCGACCTTACCGACTTTGCAGAACCTGTGAAAGCGCGGCAGCGGGATCGACATTCACTGTAACAAAGACGTCCATCTCGTCCGTGTGTCGGCATAGAGACCACCTATGAGCTGGATTGTTAAACCGTATTTCCTTAATCTTGCCCCCCTCGATACGCTGCACCCAACTTTTTACAGGACTGTCGAGCTCACGCCTTCCCCAAGGTTATCCACAGTCCTTTTTTATTCCCGCCGGCAGTCCGGCGTCCGGCCAGGTGTCTTGGCCGGTCAACAGGAGCAGGTTCATGTCTGAAGTCCGTCATTCGCGAGTGATCATCCTCGGTTCCGGCCCTGCCGGTTACAGCGCTGCCGTCTACGCTGCCCGTGCCAACCTCAAGCCGCTGCTGATCACCGGCATGCAGGCCGGCGGTCAATTGACCACCACCACCGAAGTCGACAACTGGCCGGGCGACGTCCACGGCCTGACCGGCCCGGTGCTGATGGAACGCATGCGCGAGCACGCCGAGCGTTTTGAAACCGAGATCGTGTTCGATCACATCAACGCCGTGGACTTCGCTTCCAAGCCCTACAGCCTGACCGGCGACAGCGGCACCTACACCTGCGACGCGCTGATCATCGCCACCGGCGCCAGCGCCCGTTACCTGGGCCTGCCGTCGGAAGAAGCGTTCATGGGCAAGGGCGTTTCGGCCTGCGCGACCTGCGACGGTTTCTTCTATCGCAACAAGCCGGTGGCCGTGGTCGGTGGCGGCAACACTGCTGTCGAAGAAGCCCTGTACCTGGCCAACATCGCCAGCAAAGTCACCCTGATCCACCGTCGCGAAACCTTCCGCGCCGAGAAGATCCTGATCGACAAGCTCAACGCCCGTGTGGCCGAAGGCAAGATCGAGCTGAAACTGAATGCGACCCTGGACGAAGTGCTGGGCGACAACATGGGCGTGACGGGTGCGCGTCTGAAGAACAACGACGGAAGCTCCGACGAAATCAAGGTCGACGGCGTGTTCATCGCCATCGGCCACACCCCGAACACCTCGTTGTTCGAAGGTCAGCTGGAATTGAAGGACGGCTACCTCGTGGTTCAGGGTGGCCGTGAAGGCAACGCCACCGCGACCAGCGTCGAAGGCATTTTCGCTGCCGGCGACGTGGCCGACCACGTTTACCGTCAGGCCATCACCTCGGCCGGCGCCGGCTGCATGGCGGCACTGGACACCGAACGTTACCTGGACGGTCTGCAGAACGCTTCGTTCTAAGATCGCAGACACAAAAAAACCGGCCAATTGGCCGGTTTTTTGTGCCCGATTTTCAGAAACCACACAGTTCCAGTGTGGGAGCGGGCTTGCTCGCGAATGCGTCGTGTCAGGCAGTATTTTGGGTGACTGACACACCGCTTTCGCGAGCAAGCTCGCTCCCACAGGGGATTGTGATTGGCTTTGGAATCAGCGGCGGGTCAGCGGTTGCGCATCGAATTTCACGCCCGCCAGACCGTGCTGGATCAACGCACGGATATTGCCGTGATCGCTGCCTTCAGGCGTTGCCACGACCGAGCGGTAGTGTTCGCCGAACGCCAGCAGCGCTTCTTCATCGCTCAAGCCTTCCAGCAGCGCCAGACCCAGGGTCTTGCACGAACCTTCGTTCTGCCCGGCTGCGTTTTCCACGCCGCCGTTGTTGAACGCCTGAGGCTGGTAGTCGTAACCGGCGGCGATGAAGGCCAGGGTGTCGGCAAAAGCATGTTCGCCGCTCTTGAGGCTGGCGCGCAGGGTGTTCAGATCACTCATGACTTACGACTCCTTCTCAACAGTTACATGTGATATTCACAAATATATTCAAGAACTTACACATGGTAACTTTTTCGTGCCAGATGCGCGCCGGGTAATCGCACGGACGTGAAACTTATCCCTATGCCTTGCTCGCAAGCACGGTGTCGCGACAGCCATGTGCGCGATTGAGCTGCACCTCGATGTGATCGAACCGGTTTCCAGTCAGTAGCGCCACCAGAGAACTTGCGCTGAAGTTCTGCCCGCCCTCGGTCAGGATCTGTACATAGAGACTCATGAGCGCCGGCAGAATCGGCCCGGCCAGATCATCGTCCAACAAGGTTTCACTGACCGCCAGACATCCTCCTGGCTTGAGGTAATGGTGAGTATTGGCCAGCAGCTTGATCTGGTAATCATGACTCCAGTCCCCCAATACAGCAGAGATCAGCACCACATCGAAGTCAGCCTCGGTCAACGGCAAGTGATCGAAGATATTCCCTGACAGGCATGAAATTCGATCGCTCAATCCCTTGCGCTCGACTTCGGCGCGAGCGAAACGCGTGGCTTTATCCAGATCAATCATTGTGATCTGCGCCTGAGGGATCGCCTGCGCAATTTCAATGGACACCTGCCCACCGCCGCCGCCCAGATCAAGTATGCGTAACGGGGTCGCAGAACCGACTCTGGCGTTCAGCGCGTCGGCAATACGAGTCCCTGCGCCGGTGCTGAACGTGTTCATGGCCGTCATGAACACATTGAAGTCTTTCTCGCTTTTATCCAGCTCGGCATAGAACTCATTGGTATCGCCGTGCGTCGAGGACAGGTGCAGACGATCGGAGATCGGTTTACCGCTTTTAAGCGACTCGGCAAGCTGACCGAACAACGGATAGACATGACGGCTGTGGTGCTCGACCGCCGAACAAATATTGTTCGTACTATGGCGGGAGAGCAGTTTCTGCGCATCGCTTGAGTTGAAGAACTTTTCATCTCGCTGAATGATCAGTCCCACCGACAAACCGAAGGACACCAGTTTCTGGACTTGCGCCGCACTTAGCTGGCACGCGTCGGCCAATTCGCTGATTGCCGTTCCTGATGTCTCATCCAGATGACTGAACAGATTCACCTCGATACAACCGAATAACGAGGCAGACAGCATATAGCCATTAACCAGGGTGTGAACCAATGCTTCGGAACTTGGCAATTTACCGCGAAAATCAATCGTTCCCTGATTCTGCATATCTATGATCCCAGTATTGAGTTGATGTAAGCCAAAGTCTTGGCCGGTGCATACTTGAAAGCGGCTCCTTCGCCGAAAGCCAATACATGTGTGTGGGCCGGCAATGCGGTTTGCGCCTCGGGTGGCAGTGAGGCGAAGGCGTCTGCCGAGCGGGTGGTTCGTACTTCGGAGAATGAAAGCGGCAAGGGTGCGAACCGCTGCAAATGTGCCAGGGCCTTGTTCAGATGAGCGTCGGCGCGGTCAGGCAGATGGTTTGGCGCAACGTCCCAATCCGGCTGAGGAACGCCAAATAAAATCTCGCCGCATGCGGTCGGACGAGCATGGAAGCCACTGTCGTGTTCGACCACAAAGGGCAGATGCGACAGGTTATGGCCTGCAAGCCGATGAACAGTGATGGTTCGATTGCGCACTACAGCCGGCAGTCCCAAGCGTTCGAGCAGGCTCGGCGTCCAGTAACCGGTGGCAAAGATCACCCCATGCGCCGCGTAACGCCCCGCTTGCGTCAACAAGTGCCGTGCACCGGCACTTTGCTCCAGAGCCAGAACCGGATGGCCGAACCGGAAGGTCACCCCAAGTCGCTCACAGGCTGAACGCATTGCATGCCATGTGAGCAGGGGATCTCTGAAACCGGCGTGTTCATCTTCCACGGCGTAATCCACAGCCCCCCATTCGATATGCGGTCTGCGGGCCTGAAGTTGCGCACGTGAAAGAACCTGCAGGCCCCTCGGACTGGCCCCGTCCAGCAAAACCGCAGCTGCCGCACCGAAGCAGTAATAACTCGGGCAGGGACGGAAATCGCCAGCCAGGCCCAGTTCCGAGTAAAAACCGTGGCTTTCTACAACCTGGGCGCTGACAACAGGGTCAGGGTCGAAAAAACGTATCCCGGCCCCGGATGCAGTCGAAGCGTTTGTTACCTGGGACATCTGCTCGATGACACACACACGCAGCTTGCGTCGGGCCAGGTGCAGTGCGGTGCACAGACCAATGAGCCCGGCCCCGACGACGAGCCAGTCGTAGTGGCTGGATACCTGGCGTGAGCTCATCAGCGACCCAGCTCGCCAATCACTTGCGGCATTATGCAGCCCAAGTGCAGACGCAGCAGCGCCACGGCTTCGGTCTCCAGGTACATGCTGGTGCGTCGCTCGCCGTGATCGGCCGAGTCCTCGAAGTCGTCGGCGGTCATCCGCTGGAAGCGGCTTACCACATCAAGCAGTTGCTTGACCGAGCTGGCGTACTGTTTGACGGCATAGCCGTTGGGTACACCAAGGGCGTTGCCCAAATGGATCTTGTGCCGATTGAAAAACGTGTCGTATTCCTGGTGCAACCGAGTCCAGGAACCGGGCTGGGGGACGACTCCCGCGAATCGCCCCTCAAGTCGCTGCCGATGAGTCGCGAACAACCGTGCCAGATCAGCCAGAGTGCTTTGACGAAAGCTTTCAAATTCACTGCGATCATAGTTTTCACGGTTGACGTCGGGTCTTTTCAGCGACAGGTAAAAGCGATACCAGTCAGCAACGGCCGGTGAGGTAAATACATCGTTGGCCCAGATCGCGTGGTTGCGACTGGTGGAGAATTTCAACTGATCCAACAGCAGAAACTCATTGACCACGAACGTCATCTTCAACGCCCGTACGCCCAGTGCGGCAAATAACTGTGGGTACAGATGGGCGTAATAGAACGAGTTGTCGAAACCCATCAGGTGAATGATTTCGAAGTCTGCGGCGTTCAAGCGTTCGATTGCCCGCCCGACATCACTGATTTCCTCGCCAAATACACTCTTGTAAATGGCGGCCAGGTAGCCGGCAGCCATTTCGATCCAGGCCAGATAGGATTGCCCCCTCAATTCCGGATGTCTTGATGGCACGCCCCATTCGCTGTGGAACGTCACCACATAATCCTCTTGCTTGAGCGCTTGTTGCTTGAGCAAGTACTTCTCGAGTTTAGGTGGCGCAGTCACCTGAAAACCGGCGTGTACAAAATCGGCAGCGCATCGGCCCAGATCCAGTACACCCTTTTTACCTTGCCGCAGCGTCGGCGCCGAACCGCACAGGTTGCAGGACACAGCATGCAGGTTGTAGCTGTTATTGGGACTGCCGCAGTCTTCGCACACGCACCCGTTGGAGGGCGCCTGACAGGTGGGACAACCGCCTCGGGCAAAGGCGTCAAATACTTCGATCCGGCAATCGGCACACCATGCGATGTCCTGCGGTTTGATCTGCAGAATGTCTTTGGCCAGCAGGCGATGAATAAAGTCGTGGACGAATTCGAGGTGAAAATGACTGTCGCAATCATGCACGTCGTCGTAATCGATACCGGCATTGTCAAAGGTGCTCAGGATCGATCGACTGAAATGTTCATAGACTTCGCGGGCAGGAACGTCCTGTTGCCGAGCCTTCAGGTCGACATAGGACTGATGCTTGTCCAGACCGACAATCAGGCTGGCCGGAGTGCCTTGACTCTGTAGATAGCGCTTGATGATATCGGCACAGATATAAGGCCCGGAAATATGCCCCAGGTGCAGATTGCCGTTAGGTGTCGGTGGCGGAGTAAACAGGATCTGGCGAGTGGTCCGGGGGGCGGATTGTGATTCTGCGTCTTCCCACCAGATACTCATGAACTCGACTGGCGACTCAGGATGAGCCTCGATGTAGTGTTCGCTGAAAGGCTTGATGTAAATAACATCCCCGGCCGAGATATCGCTGCGAGTGTTGTCCTGAACAAACGCTCCATGACCGGATACGATGATGAACGTTTCATGTTCGTGATGCAGATGCGGTTGGCTTAGTGTCCCGGCTTCAACGGTGACACAGGCAGAACCGAAGGGTGTACGCAGCGACGGCTCAGGATAGATACGCTTGATCAGTGCATTGTATTCATGACTGGATTTGAACTGTTGGTGCTTTCTGACGACTTCCATGCTTGTCTCCCCAACTTGCAAAATGCTAATCACCGGGCACACGAATCCCCGGATGCAGACTTGTGTCTGCACCCTTCATCCGTTCTTATTTTTTTAAATCGTTTCTAGCGAAAGTAACTCGTCGAAAGTCTGACGACGACGGATAACCCTGACCGAGTCGCCATCCAGGAGTAACTCCGGGATTAACGGTCGGGTGTTGTAACTGGATGACATGCTTGCACCGTAGGCGCCGCAATCATGGAAAACCAGCAAGTCTTCCACCTGTAGATCCGGCAGCAATTGGTGATCGATTTCGCCGTTGCTCTGCTGAGTGAATACATCCCCAGCCTCGCACAACGAACCCGCCACCACGGTATTGCGCCACGTCCCCCGATCCAGCACCGGGATTTTCTGAATGGCAGTGATCTGGTGAAAACTGCCATACATGGCTGGCCGCATCAGATCGTTGAAGCCGGAGTTCACCAGCACGAAATGATTTGGCCCGACATCCTTCTTAGCTCTGACCTGAGTGACCAAGCATCCGGATTCAGCGACCAGAAGGCGCCCTGGTTCGATCTCCAGCGTCACCGAATGCCCGAGATGTGCTTCGATCTGGCGACGCGCCAGATCCCAGATCCGGAAGTACTCGTCAATGTCGATCTGCGGGTCATTGTCGCGATAGGCGATCGGCAATCCGCCCCCCGCCGAGATCGCCGAAATATCGAACGGGCAACGCAATACGTGCTCGACCATGCTTGCGCAGACACGTTGCAGATGCTCGTAATCGACGCCGGAGCCAATGTGCATGTGCAGACCCACCAACTCCAGGCCATAGGTTTCGATCAGTTGGTAGCATTCAGCCAGGTTTTCATGCCAGTTGCCGTGTTTGCTGCTTGGCCCCCCGGTATTGGTTTTGCGGCTATGGCCGTGACCGAATCCCGGGTTAATCCGCAACCAGACTTTATGCCCGGGACTTGCCTTGCCCAGTTGCTCCAGCATTTGCGGTGAGCCGGCGTTGACCGGAATGTTCAGTTCGATCACCCGCTCCAGCGTCGCTTCGTCCAGGACATCACAGGTGTAAACGATTTGGGCATGCCCTTCATCGTTGCGAAATCCGGCTCTGTGAGCGCGTTCAATTTCGCCCAGTGACACTGCGTCGACCATAGCGCCCAGACTTTTCATCAACTTGAGTATTTGAAGGTTCGGATTGGCTTTCTGTGCGTAGCGAATCACGTCGAATGCGCGCAACTGTGCGGTCCGGCGTCGAATGGAATCGGCGTCATAGAGCCAGAACGGCGTACCGAACTCGTGCGCCAGTTGGTTGATCAGTGAATCGTTGAAGTTGTTCACAATGAGGTATCCGTTCAAGGAGTCGGAGGGCTTAGTTCGTACCAGACATAAGACTTTCGGGACGGTTCGAGCACATTCCATTCGCCCTTGTAACCGGCGGGAAAGACCAGTTGCATACCGGGTAAAAACATGACCTGGGAGCCATGCTCGTCTTCGATCATGATCCGCCCCTCCAGCAGGCTGGCGAATTCATGCCCGGTGAAATTCACCGTAAAACTGCCCACGGTGCATTCCCAGATCCCGACCGAGAACAAACGGTCAGCGCTCTCGAACTGTTTGTGAAAAGTTTGCACGGGACGACCCTGCGTGCACTTTTCAGGTGGTGTTGCGTACTCGATCAATTCCATGGCCGGATTGGCTAGCGAGCGAATGTGGCGATTGTCAAACATGCTTTTATCTCGCGAAGGCGTTGGCAGAGCCGGCTCAGTTTTGTTCGATTTCAAACAGGTCGGCTGAGAGCCTGGCGGTTTGAAACATGAAGTCGGGCGTGTCCTGATGCTCGATCGGCCAGAACCATTCCACATGCCCTTCCCGGGTTTCGAAGTTCTGTGCGTCCCGGTCGGAAAAATCTCCCACGCCTTTATAAAGGCTGAGTTCGTGCACACCCTCGGGCAGTGCAACGGGATTGATACGGGTGATTCTTCCAGGTGCCGCTTTCAGGAAAGCGACGGCCGCCGTTCCGCGATGCTTGATCAGGGGCATGTCGTCCCAGATATCGCAATAGCTCTTGGCATGCAGGGCATAAAGGTCGACACCCAGCGAGCGATAAACCAGGTCGATGATGCGGTCGCCTGCGGGCCGGGCACCGACCTCGATAATGAAAGGCACACCGTTGACGATCTTGATCTCGACGTGTGATACGCCACGTTCGATACCCAGCGCCCGACATGCCTTTTCGGCGGTAACGCACAAGGCGTGGTAGTCCGTCCCGGCATAGGGAACGATGTGACCCATTTCAGCAAAAAAAGGACGGGGCGACAGTTGCTTGTGGGTGACGGCCGCCGCCTTGCACTCCCCAGGTCTGCAATAAACTTCGACGGAGACTTCAAGCTCGCTGTCGAGAAAGGCTTCCAGATGAATCCGCTCAGGATCGATGTAAAGAATGTCCTTGTACTTGTGCAACAACTTCGCAGCGTCCTCAATCGCCACCTGCAACTCCTGCGGGTTGCTCACCAGACGCACGCCGCCACTGCCACCAAAGACACTGGGTTTGAAAATGACCTTTTCCTGATCTTTGAAGATGTAACTGGCGACACTTTCATTGACGGCCAGGGTCGGCGCGACGTTCAGACCGGCCCCGCTCAGTTCAGTCTTCATCAGTAACTTGTCGCGGCAGCGCAGAATGACCTCGTCACTGTGGAACGGTATTGCGTATTGTCTTGCTATCGCAGCGCCAGCCTCCAGAACGAAATCATTGACCGGAATGACCGCTGCCGGTGTGAGGCCGGTCTTGCGTTCGTAGTCTTTGACCGCCTCAAATGCGCGCACCGGATCCAGCAGGTACGGGCTGACGATGTAGTCATCGGCCAGGCTGGCTGCCGGCCTGCGCCGCTGGGCCAGGACCTCGCCTGGATAGGCCAGCACCACAACGGCCATACCCAGCGCACGCGCGGTACACAACACGGCCCGCTCCCTCATGGGTAAGTCGGCGCCGATCAACAAGGCGTAGCGATTGGATAAGGTCATATCGAATCCTCAAACTTTTACGTAGTTAGGGTGCGGCCTTTATCAGGCGCTGGCAGATGCAGTGTTCGCTTGCCCTTTGGCGAAACGAGTCGCTGAGGTCTGCAGCAGGAGCGCGATGGACAACGTGATCATCAGGAACGGCACAAACCAGGCCGTTTCGATCATTGCCAGTTGCAGGCTAAGAATCAGCAACAACACCGGCGTAGCCAGCGCATTCGCTCTGCTGACACAAAGGCCGACGGCGGCCTCGCTGTAGCGATAGGCGATCGCAGCGCGGATATGCACCCGGGCGCCGCCAAACGCCATGCCTAGAATCAGCAGACTCAGGGCCTTGAGCACAAGTGTGTCAGGCACCAGGAACCACACCAGAGCGGCGGTGATGGCAAGTGCAATCAGGCCGGACAGGAAGACCAAGAGGTTACGGCCGGTATTGCCCAGAATGATCAGCACACCGATTAACGCCATGCCCATGCCGAATACGGCGTCCAGCACACCTAACTCAAACAGCGCCCAGCCATGGCTCGACACGTACACCGGAAGCATGAAATTGAATGCTCCGAGGATGGGCCAGATCAACACCATTGGAATGAACAGGGTCAGTGGAAGCTTCGCCGGCGCTGCCAGGGCACTGCCTTCCTGGGCTTCAATCACGGCGGCGCCGTTTCGGGTGTAGCAGACCACTGCGACGAGCAAGAAGCTGACGCCCAGAAGAATGGAAAACCCCATGCCGGTCAGAATCGGCATCAGTCCGGCCGCCAGCAACGGTCCAATCATCAGCGCCGCCTGGCTGGTGGCGGTGGTCGCACCGCTGATGCGTCTGACTGTCGCTACATCCATACCGCGCTGAACCTGGGTAAACCACATATCCAGGCTGGCCTCCAGCAACATGAATATCAGCCACACAAACAGATTGGTGATCAACAGCCCGACCGTGATATCACGGCACACCCCGGCGACCAGGCTCAGACCTGCGAGACAGACCAGGAACCAACTGCTCATCTGGCGTCCGTTCATTCGGGTCGACAGGCGTTTGATCATCATCGGCGTAACAAACGCCGGAATGAAGGAACAGAAAATCGCGAGTGCCAGCGGCAAGTGGCCGCCTTCATCCTGATTGAGAATGGTCCATGTCAGGGAAACCAGCAGTGCACCGGAAAACAACCGGTAAACCGTGGAACAGATTAAAAAAACGATCAGCTCTCTGCGTGTTTTCATGTCGTCAATGCTCCCTGCAAGACTTCTTTATTCAGAGTGTTGACGATTTCCCCACCCACTTCATGGGACCGCCGTGAGATAACCGAAAGCAACGTATCGCTCAGGCCATGGGTATGTTCCGACATGCCTTGGATAAAAATGTTGGGTTTGAAGTTGTCATTCATCTGCAACGCGTAATGACGGCTCAAACGCGGCATGTGTGCAGGCTCTGCCCAATAAGACTTGAGGGAGTCCAGCAGCGCCAGGTTGTTCCGACGGCTGTAGCCGGTTGCGCAGATGACGACGTCCACTTCAAGTTCCTGATGCTCGCCGTCTAGCGTCGAGACCAATGTGACGGACAACGCATTATTGCGCTCGACTACCTCGGTGAGTCGTTTGAACTTGAGCATTCCGAAGCGATCGACGTTCTCGCCAATCGTGGCTTCGTATTCTTCGCGATAAAGGTTTTGAATAATTGCCAGATCGGCCACCGAATAGTTGGTGTCGAAGTGTTTTCGAATCAGTGCCTGGCGATTGTCCGGATCCAGATAATAAACCCGGTCGATCATTTCGTTATCAAATACTTCATTTACATATTCACTGTCATCGGCTTGCTTGAACCCGATACCACTGCTGGCCACTCGAACATCTGCATGACGATAATGGCCTATCAGGTGCTGATAGATCTCCGCCGCGCTCTGTCCGGAGCCCACGACCAGAAAACGATAGCGTTTGTTCTCGTCGTATTCAGGCAGCTTTTCCAGCAACTGCGAAGAGTGGAAGACATGGGGACTGGCGCACGCCACAGGCATTGCCGGTTCACCGCCAATTGCGATGGCGAGGTTTTGCGTCCTGACGACCTGTGTGTTGCCCGTCAGCGTGTCATTGACGGTTACATCAAGAGCTACGACTTGATCACCTTCTTTAACCGGTAAAACCGATTGAACCCATGATGAGTAACGCGTTACATGATTGAAGTGGCCGGCGACCCAGCGCAGGTAATCATCAAATTCCTTGCGACTGGGATTGAAGTCTCGCAGGTTGGCGAAAGAACCCAGTCGGCGATGTTCATGCAAGTAGTTCACAAATGTGAAATGACTTTTTGGATTGCGCAAGAAACAAAGATCTTTCATGAAGGAAATTTGCATTTTGGCACTGGGTAGCATCATCGGATGGTGCCAGCCATGTTTGTTCTTGGCTTCAAAGAACATGATTTTTTTGCCTTCAGTCTCTTCTTTGTAATCTTCATAAAGCGAGACTGCCAAGCCAATATGCGAAGGACCAAAACCAACGCCAACCAAATCATGCATGTCCATAAGTTGACCCCTCACCTGGGTCGATTCCGGTTAATCCGTTGGTAAACCTGATCCGCCTCTTGCTCGCACGCGCCGGCTTCCGAAGATCATGTCGGCACCGCTGAATAACGGGCAGCTGATCTCGGATCTGAAGGGCGCAGTGGCAGAGGTTTATTTTGTCGGGCCATTGTAGTTATATGGCCAGTACATTCAAAATATCATTTCTTCTGAGGGGGCTTTCATTCCTGATATGCCCTGAGCAAGCTTCAAACAGCCACGCTTGCTATGTTCGCTGGCGCTTTTCAATGAATTCAGGCGGTATCTGTCTGGGGGTAGAGTGAGATTCAGTTTCAGGCAAGTCGAAATATTCTGGGCGGTCATGACCACCGGCAGCGTGACGAAGGCGGCGGCGTTGCTCAAAACCTCACAGCCGACCGTCAGCCGTGAAATCGCACGGTTCGAGCATGTCCTGGGGCTCAAACTGTTTGAACGGACACAAGCGCGCTTGCAGCCGACTACTCAGGGGCTGAGTTTGTTCGAGGAGGTAAAAACCTCCTATTACGGGCTCGAACGCATCCACAATGCGGCGCAGTCGATCAAGAATTTCCAGAGCAGTCTCACGATCGCGTGCCTGCCTGCTTTTTCGCAGAGCCTGTTGCCTTATGTGTGTGGTCGGTTCATCAACGCGTTCCCGGAGGTGAACATCAACATCACCCCGCAGGAATCCCCGTTGCTTGAGGAATGGATGACAGCCCAGCGGTATGATCTGGGACTGACTGAAAACAGTGACACGCCGCCAGGTACTCGGTGTGAAAACATCTTTACCGGCGATGAAGTGTGCGTGCTGCCACTCAGTCATCCGCTGTGCGACAAAAAGGTGATTACGCCTTTGGATATGGCCGGTATCAACATGGTCAGCCTATCGGGTCAGGATCCCTACCGGATCATCTTCGACAAGATACTTGCCGACGCCCAGGTTAAGACGCGCACGGTCATAGAAACCCACAGCGCAGCAGCCGTCTGCTTCTTCGTTCAGCAAAACGTAGGGGTCGGTATCATCAATCCGCTGACGGCCTTGAGTTTTGCCGATCAGGGTGTGTGCTTGCGGCGGTTTTCGATCTCGATACCGTTTTCCGTCAACCTCATCCGACCGCTGTACCGGCCACAGACGCCAGTTGCTAACGCCTTCATTGATGAGATGAAGTTGAGATCCGGTGAGTTGCACCAACAGCTTCACACTTTGCTGGGGTAGCAACGAAGTGAAAGCTGTCTGATTCCCTGTTCGTCAGGCATGCCTGTTTTTGATACCTGGCAAGCGCCTAACCGTTGGGTTTTCCTTTGGCGAACGCCGCTTGCTGTTCGGCGCTGGCTTCATGCTGATATTGGGCTTTCCAGTCGGCGTATGGCATGCCGTAAACCACTTCACGGGCATCGTCGAGGCTGACCTCGATCTGGCGCTCGTCGGCGGCTGCCTTGTACCACTTCGACAGGCAGTTGCGGCAGAACCCGGCGAGGTTCATCAGGTCGATGTTCTGCACGTCCTTGCGGCTGTCCAGGTGGGCGACCAGCCGGCGGAAGGCGGCGGCTTCGAGTTCGAGGCGTTGTTGCTCGGTCATGATGGGCTCTGTGCAGTCAAATCGTGGCGCGGATGATAAAAGTCTGACGCCCGGAGCGCCAGACACGTTCAACGGCTGGCGGCGAGGGTGATCGACACCGATTCGGCAAAACGCAAGGCATGCGGCTTGTCGACTTCGACTTCGGCGTACAGCACCGATTCGTTGGCCATCACCAGATCCAGCAGCTCCTGGGTCAGGCGTTCGAGCAGCGCGAAACGGTTGCCTTCCACGTGGGCGATGATCGCCTTAGTGATCGTGCGGTAGTTCAGCGCGTGGTCGATGTCGTTGTCACGCACCGCTTCCTGCGCGGCGTACAGGATGGTCAGGTTGATCAGCACATCCTGCTTGTTGAGGATTTCGTCCTCGTTGATCCCGATAAAGGTGCGCAGGCGCAGATCCTTGACCCGGATGCGCGCCATTCCCGGCTGAAGTTGAGGCATTTACTTGCTCCGTCCAATCAATTGCAGGAACTCCTGACGGGTGTTGCTCGACTCGCGGAAGGCGCCGAGCATGACCGAGGTGTTCATGGTCGAATTCTGTTTCTCGACACCGCGCATCATCATGCACATGTGTCGGGCTTCGATGACCACCGCGACACCGGCGGCATCGGTGACTTGCTGGACCGCCTCGGCGATCTGGCGGGTGAGGTTTTCCTGGATCTGCAGGCGACGGGCGAACATGTCCACCAGTCGCGCGATCTTCGACAACCCCAGCACCTTGCCCGTCGGAATATAAGCCACATGGGCCTTGCCGATGAAGGGCAGCAGGTGATGTTCGCACAACGAATAGAGCTCGATGTCGGCGACGATGATCATCTCGTCGCTGTCGGAGGCAAACAGCGCGCCATTGACGATTTCCTCGACGCTCTGTTCGTAGCCGTGACACAGGTACTGCATGGCCTTGGCCGCCCGCACCGGGGTGTCGAGCAATCCTTCGCGGTCAGGGTCTTCACCGAGACCGATCAGGATCTCGCGGTAACTCTCGGGCAGGGAACGGGTCATGGAGCATCCTCGCGGGGCGTATTACTTGACGTGCCGCCCGCCATTGACGGTCAGGGTCGTGCCGGTGACGTAAGGGTTGTCGAGCAGATAACGCAGGCTCTGATAAATCACTTCGCTGCCGGGTTCGATGCCCAGCGCGGACTTGGCCAGCGCTTTGGCGCGGTACGCTGCGTCGTCGTCGGGATTGAACAATAGCAGGGCCGGCGCGATGCCGTTGACCTTGATTGAGGGCGCGTAGCGCGCCGCGAAGGACAGCGTGAGACTGTCGAGCCCGGCCTTGCTGGCGCAATAGCCGATGTGTTTGCTGCTGCCCTTGCGGGTGACGTCATCGCTGATGTGGATGATGTCGGCAGGACTCGAACGTTGCAGCAATTCGGCGCAATGCAGGTTGATCAGGTACGGCGCAAGCATGTGGACGTTAAACATGCGGCAGAACGCTTCGGCTTCGCCGTCGTCGGTTTCCGCCAGCCACTGCGAGGCGTTGTGCACGATGGCGCGCAGGCTGTCGGTGTGGGTCTTCAGTTCGGTGATGAATGCGAGGATCGAGGCTTCGCTGGAAAAGTCCGCGTGCAGCCCGAGGGCGCCCAGATCCCGCAAAGCCTTCACTCCCGGTCGTTCGCTGCGGTAGGTGAAGATCACCCGATGGCCGTCGTCCAGCAGACGCTGCGCACAATGCAGGCCGACCCGCTGGCCGGCGCCGGTGATGAGGATGGGAGCTGTGGGAAAAGTCATGTACGGCTCGCGTCGAAGTCAGAGCAAAAACTATAACAGCGACGCGAGCGACGGCTTCAGCGATTTTGCGTAGAGGGCGCGGCGGGCAGTGGGCGTGCAGGCGCCGGGTTGAGCCAGCCGGCCAGCAGGCGGGTCGACAGCGGAATGAAGAAGTAGACCATCAACGGGGTCAGGCACAGCGTGCTGACGAAGACTCGGGGAACCAGGCTCATTTCGGCGAGCAACGGTCCCAGCACGAAATTGAACAGCAGCGACACCGGGAAGAACGCCAGCCAGATTGCCACGGCCTGTTTCCAGCGCGGGGGGCGATGACCGGCAGCACCGAACCAGCCTTCAATGCCGCTGACCCGATGTTCCGTCGGGTGGGCAAACAGATCGCTGCCACGCGCCAGCCATGCGGTGCGCGATGCCGAGTGTTCCCAGGCATGCAGGGTCTGTTCGTCGACGAAGCGGAATATGATCTGGAATTCATCGTCGCCGGGAGGCGGGGCCAGTACGCCGGAGCCGAGGTAACCGGGGAAATCGGTGGCCAGTTGTTCGCCTTCTCGCAACCAGGCGATCAGATCCTGATAACGACCATGGGTGACGCGACGCGCGACCATCAGCGTGACGGGGGAAGTAGACATTGTGTATCTCCGTATTGCATGTGCGTCGCTCCGGGTAGGAGTTTCGCCTGACGCAGCGCCGGGTAGAGGGCTGCGTTTTTCGACAAGCAAGGATTATTCCTCATCTTCGTGACAAACCAGAGACTTTCGTCTCATTTCACCGCTTGAACCGCTCGATGGCATCCGGAGTAGAATGGGATCCAACTACGCTCACACTCGCCAACGAGGACGTACCCGCGCAAATGCCTGTCATGACTGACGTTCGTCCTGCTTTCCCCGTCTCTGTTGCGCTGGAGCGCGAAGAGCTTTTCCCTATCCGCGAAGTAGCGCGGCTGACCGGCGTGAACCCGGTTACGTTGCGCGCCTGGGAGCGTCGCTACGGTTTGATCCAGCCGACACGCACCGAAAGCGGGCATCGGTTGTATTCGATGACCGATATCGAGCGCGTTCGCAGCATCGTCGACTGGATCGATCGGGGTGTCGCCGTGAGCAAGATCGGCAGGATCCTGGCCAAGACCGAGCCGATGAAAGTCCTGGCCCCGTTCATATCCGATGACAATATGCAGACGGATTACCTGCAGTGGCAGGAACAGGTTCGGCACGCGGTCGGTTCATTCGACGATCAGGCGCTGGATCAACTCTACGGCCAGATTTTCTCCTCCTACGCATTGCCTGTCGTGTTTCAGGACATCCTGATGCCGTTATGGCTGCAAATGCTGCAGCGCCAGGACGCTTTCGGACAAACCAGCGAGTGGCTGTTCCTTGATGGTTTTCTGCGAGCGAAGGTGCTGCAGCGCATCGTCATGCTCCGCGGCTCTCAACCGCGCAGGGTGATCGTCAGCGCACTGGCCGGTCAATGTCGTGAGCTTGAACTACTGGTGGCGGCGCTGTTTCTCAGCGGCAATGACGCGGGTGTTCGTGTACTCACCACCGGCCAGCCGTTCGATGAACTGACGCTGGTGTGCGAAAAGACCAGGCCTCAGGCGCTGGTGCTGTTTTCCAATCATGCGCCGACTGCAGAGCTGCCACGACGTCTGAATCGTCTGGCCTTGAGCCTGGATTGTCAGTTGATGCTGGCGGGCGATGCCGCCGATCTGGCGCAGGACAGCCTCGCCGGATCAGCGGTTGGCTGCCTGGGCAATGACGGATCGACCATGCGTCAACGCATGAATCAGTTTCTGGCGGGGACGCTGGATACCTGAGACTCAGGTGTGCATGGCAGGGTGGGTCAAACGATGCTGTTGCAGGATGAACTGGCGCAGACGCTCGGTTTCGTCGGCATCGCTCTGGCTTAGCTCGTAAGCATAAAAGCCGCTTTCGGTTTCCCGCTCGAACGTCCCGCGCAGGGAAATCCGCTCATAGCCCGACGGGCTGAACCACAAGGCAAAATGCTTCGGTGGTTTGGTCTTGTTGCGCACTTCCAGCAGCACACCCTTGTGCGAAACCTCGTGAACCCACAGCGTACCGGGCTGACCCTTGGCATTTTCCAGTGCCACCGGCTCTTCCAGAGTCAGTCGCCATGGACGCACCATCGGTCCGTCTTCATAGATGCTCGGTACACCCAGGCGCAGGTGCAGGGCGTGGAACTCATCTTCCACCAGATGCAACGGGAAGGTCATCTGCTGATTTTCGAAGTTGGCCTGGATGGTGACTTGTTCATGGGCCGCCAGGCGCGTGAGCAGGTCACGGATCTGCGAACCACCGTTGACCAGCAGGCTCGACGTCGCATCCCGCACGTTGAGTTGCGGGTTGTGTTGCATGGTCTGGATGAAATCCAGCTCATCCTGGGTCAGGAGGGCGTCACGCTGCATGGCTAACTCGAAATGAATAATTACAAAGTCATTGGTGATTGTAGTTAGTGACAATTAGTTCGCTGTTTTGTTTGCGCCGTTCGTCGCTTTCAGTTCAGCGAGCTCGGCTTCCAGAGCCGCGACCCGGGCTTCCAGTTGCACAACGCGCTGCTGGGCCTTGACCTGAACCGTAACGTCCTTTTGCACGCCGACGAAATAGGTCAGCCCGTCGTCGGCATTTTTCACGGTCGACAGCGACAGTTCGTTCCAGAACGGCGTGCCATCCTTGCGGTAGTTACGCAGGATCTCCCGGCATGAGCCGCCTTCGCTCAATACGTCGCGAATCAACTTCAAACTGGCCTGGTCACGATCTCCGGCCTGCAGGAAGCGGCAGTCCTGATAAAGAATCTCTTCACTGGTATAGCCGGTCATTTTTTCGAAGGCCGGATTCACGTAGATCAGGATGTTGTCCTGATCGCCTTCCTTTTCTGCCACCACGATCCCTTCGTTCGACGCGTTGATCACCATTTGCAGCAAACTGGCACTGATCATCTATGAAGCCTTTAAGGATTTCGGTGGCAGGCATTCTAGAAGATCGATCGGCGCTGTCTACCGGCCACCAGCGCTTATCGAGAGCCAATCGCGACAAGGCGCCGCTGGCTGTTACTATCGCCGCTCTTTTTTTCAGTTTCAGGATCAGATTGATGAAAGTCGCCATCCTCTCCGGCTCTGTGTATGGCACGGCCGAAGAAGTCGCTCGCCACGCTCAGAGCCTGTTGAACGCCGCCGGTTTTGAAACCTTCTACAACTCGCGCGCCAGCCTCGCTGATCTCCAGGCCTTTGGCCCTGAAGTCTTGCTCGGCGTAACTTCGACCACCGGCATGGGCGAGCTGCCGGACAACCTGCAACCGTTGTACTCGGCCATTCGCGACCAATTGCCGGCGGCCTGGCGTGGCTTGCCTGGTGCCGTGATCGCCTTGGGCGATGCCAGTTATGGCGACACCTTCTGCGGCGGCGGCGAGCAATTGCGCGAGTTGTTCGGCGAACTGGGCGTGCGCGAAGTGCAGGACATGCTGCGCATCGACGCCAGCGAAAGCGTCACGCCTGAAACCGACGCCGAACCTTGGCTGGAACAGTTGATTGCCAAGCTCAAGGGCTGATTTCACGTTCGCGCAGCAGCGCCAGCCAGGCCTGCGCAGCCTTCGACAGATAGGCGCCCCGGCGCCAGATGAAAGCGATGTCCCAGCGCAAGTAATCCGGCGCGTTCAAGGTCAGGCGCACCACGCCTGGTCGCACCAGTCCGCGCGCCACCACGCTGGGCAGCAACACCACGCCTTGTCCGGCGGCGACCAGCGCCGCGAGAAAATCCGCCTGCCCACTGCGCCCGCCTTCCTTCGGGGTGAAGCCCATCTGCTGGCAGGCCTGAAGCAAACGATCGTTGAGCACGAAACTGCGCTGATACAAAAGGAACGGCGTATCGGCCAATTCCTCCAGGCCGATTTCGCCTTTTGCCGCCAGTGGGTGATCCACCGGAAGCAGCGCATCGAGCGGTTCATCGCAGAACGGCTGAAAGTCGAACTGCGGATCTTTCGGCAGCAAGCTGCCACCCAACTCCAGCTCCCCGCTGAGCACAGCCTGTTCGATGTTGCGACTGCCACCCTCTATCAGTTGAACGCTGATGTTCGGATATCGCCGTCGGTATTCGGCAAATAGCCCGGCAAACAACGCGTCGCTGCCCAGTAATGGCAGCCCGAGACGCAGCTCGCCGCGTGCCAGATGACTGAGATCATCCAGCTCGCTGAGCAATTCATTGCGCAACCGCAGCATGCCTTCGGCCCGTTGCAGCACCACGCTGCCGGCGGCGGTCAGGCGTATTTGCGAGCCCAGCCGTTCAAGCAGCGGGGTGCCGAGACTTTGTTCGAGCTGGGCAATCTGCTTGCTCACCGCAGACTGACTGATGTGCAGGTTTTTTGCGGCTTGAGTGAAACCGCCCTGATGCATGACTTCGACAAAGCTTTTGAGCTGTTTGAATTCCATGGCCTGATTCCAGATTGGAATGGCCTTGAGTCTAACAATTCGCTTCGGAGATGGAAGTCCGGTTCGTAAAATAGGCACCTGTGAAAGGAGCCCCCCGATGAAATCCTCGACCGTTAAATACTTTTCCCGCCTGCTGGCCGAACTGGCCGTGCTGCTCGGTCTCTACCTGCTCGGATGCCAGATCGCAGCGTGGCTGCCCTGGCCGATTCCCGGCGGGGTGATCGGCATGGCATTGCTGCTGCTGGCTTTTGCGTTCGGCTGGGTCAAACCGGCGGCGCTGCAAATGGGCGCGGGATTGCTGATGGCCGAGATGCTGCTGTTCTTCATTCCGGCGTTGATGAGCCTGCTGGATTACGGCGCGTTGCTGCACGATGACGGCTGGCGGATCTTGTTGGTGATCGCGGCCAGCACATTGATGGTGATGCTGGTGACCGCGTTCACCGTAGAGCTGGCCGTGCGCCTGAGGCGGTCCCATGAAGCTTGAGCTGATGCCGATGTTCTGGCTGGCGTTCACGTTGCTGGCTTATCTGTTCAGTCGCTGGCTGTATCGCCGGACCGGGCGCTACGTGTTGTCGCCACTGATTCTGGTCCCCGCGTTGCTGCTGGCGCTTGCCGTGCCGCTGCACACCGCTTACGCCGAATACTCGAGCAATACCCATTGGCTGATGCTGGTGCTTGGTCCGGTCACCGTGGCATTTGCGGTGCCGATCTGGCAGCAGCGCCAGTTGCTGGTGCGGCATTGGTCGGCATTGCTGCTGGGCATGCTGGCCGGCAGTGCGGCGTCGATCGCCACTTCGTTCGGTCTCGCGAAAGCACTGGCGCTGGACAGTCCGGTGGCGCTGTCGCTGGTGCCGCGCTCGATCACCACACCGTTTGCCATGCCGCTGGCCCAGGACCTCGGTGGCGTGCCGGAACTGACAGCGGTGTTCGTGATGTTCACCGGGGTGTTCGGCGCGATGCTCGGTGGTGTGCTGCTCAAGTGGTTGCCGTTGCGCAGCGCTTTGGCACGCGGTGCATTGTTCGGCGTCGGTGCGCACGGCGCCGGGGTCAGCCGGGCCCATGAAGTGGGTGGCGAAGAAGGCTCGGTCGCGGGCCTGGTGATGGTGCTCACCGGGCTGCTCAATCTGTTCGCCGCACCTTTGTTGGCGTCGTTGCTTTGACATGGATCCAAGCTGTTTGCGTTGCTGACTCGTTCAGTCATCAAGCTGGCTGCCAATGCAACTACGCGACCGTCCGGGGCTGACTAGACTGCTGACACACGCAAAAACAATAAGAACGCAGAGGTGCATACAGTGAGCGTAGCCCCCGTCCCTTCGTCCATAAACGTCAAAGACCAGGTCAGTGCCGCGGAATGGCAGACCCGGGTCGATCTGGCCGCCTGCTATCGTCTGGTCGCGCTGCATGGCTGGGATGATCTGATCTTCACCCACATTTCCGCCAAGGTGCCCGGCACCGAAGATTTCCTGATCAACCCGTTTGGCCTGATGTTCCATGAGATCACCGCCTCGAGCCTGGTGAAGGTCGACCAGGCCGGCAACAAACTCATGGACAGCCCTTACGAAATCAATCCCGCTGGCTACACCATCCACAGCGCCGTGCATGAAGTCCGCCACGACGTGGCCTGCGTGCTGCACACCCATACCGCTTCCGGTGTCGCGGTGTCGGCGCAGAAGCAGGGTGTGCTGCCGATCAGTCAGCAATCGTTGTTCGTGCTGTCGAGCCTGGCCTTTCACGCCTATGAAGGGGTGGCGCTTAACCATGAAGAGAAAGCGCGGTTGCAGGCGGATCTGGGCGACAACAATTTCCTGATGCTGCACAACCACGGTCTGCTGACCTGTGGCGGCACCATCGCCGATACCTTCCTGATGATGTTCACCTTCCAGCGCGCCTGCGACATCCAGGTCATGGCGCAGACCGGCGGGGCCGAACTGATCGCCATCGAACCGCAGATTCTGGCAGGCGCCAAGGCGATGATCGCCGGTGTAACCAAAAGTGCTCAAGGCATGGGTGGCGCGCTGGCCTGGCCGGCGCTGCTGCGCAAACTCGATAAACAAGACCCGGGGTATAAACTCTAATGCCTCTTGCCGAGATTCCGCTGAGTGCCTGGCGCAAACGCAGCCAGGCGTTTGTCTTCCATGGTCAGCCGATCCGCTACTGGACGGCCGGGCAGGGTGAACCGCTGCTGCTGATCCATGGCTTTCCCACGGCCAGTTGGGACTGGCATTACTTGTGGCAACCACTTTCCCAGCGCTACCGGGTGATTGCCTGCGACATGCTCGGCTTCGGTGACTCGGCCAAACCGCTCAATCACACCTACAGCCTGCTGGAGCAGGCCGATCTGCAACAGGCCTTGCTCGCGCATCTGCAGGTCGAGCAACCGGTGCACATTCTGGCCCACGACTACGGCGACAGTGTTGCCCAGGAACTGCTGGCCCGACATTACGAAGACCTGATCGAAGTCGCCAGTTGTGTGTTCCTCAACGGTGGTCTGTTTCCGGAAACCCACCGGCCACTGCTGACGCAAAAACTGCTGCTCAGCCCGCTGGGCTGGATGATCGGCCGGGCCTTCACCCGGGATGCGCTGGTGAAAAGTTTCCATCAGATTTTCGGCCCGGACACCCGGCCCAGCGAAAGCGAGATGGATGATTTCTGGAGCCTGATCGAGTGCAATCGCGGGCAACGCGTCATGCACAAGCTGATTCACTACATTCCCGAGCGTCGGGTTCAGCGTGATCGCTGGGTCGCGGCGATGCAGCGTGGCGAGGTGCCGCTGCGGGTGATCGATGGCGAAGTCGATCCGATTTCCGGGGCGCACATGGTCGAGCGTTATCGCGAGCTTATCGCCGACGCGGACATCGTGCTGTTGGCGGGTATCGGCCACTACCCGCAAACCGAAGCGCCGGTACAGGTGCTCAAACACTATCTCGCATTTCGCGATCACTTCGTGTTGCCACCGCGCAAGGCGGCGTGCTCCTGAGTTCTTGCCGGAGGCGCCTGGCGCCCCGGCACGTTTTCATCATCCCCCAGCCTTATCGCGCACCATTCAGCCCCAGCTGTGTTCGTTGTGACCGAGCGCGTCGTGCCTGACACTCGGGGAAACTGTCCCTCAGGCCTGCTGGAGTTGCCCCGATGAATGATTCTGTGCGTTTCGAAGATAAAGTCGTGATCGTCACCGGAGCCGGTGGTGGCCTGGGACGCGCGCACGCCTTGCTGTTCGCCAGACAGGGCGCCAAGGTGCTGGTCAATGACCTCGGCGGCTCGACTCAGGGCGAAGGCGCCAACGCTTCGGCGGCCGACCGCGTGGTGGCGGAAATCCGCGAGGCCGGCGGCATCGCCGAAGCCAACCATGACTCGGTCACCGACGGCGAAAAACTGGTGCAGAACGCGCTCGACGTATTCGGCCGCGTCGACGTGGTGGTCAACAACGCCGGGATCCTGCGCGACAAGACTTTCCACAAAATGGAAGACGCCGACTGGGATCTGGTCTATCGCGTCCATGTCGAAGGCGCCTACAAGGTGACCCGCGCCGCGTGGCCGCACCTGCGCGAGCAGAACTATGGGCGAGTGATCTTCACCGCATCGACCTCGGGCATTTACGGCAACTTCGGCCAGTCCAACTACGGCATGGCCAAACTCGGCCTCTACGGCCTGACTCGCACCCTGGCCATCGAAGGCCGCAAGAACAACATCCTGGTCAACGCCATCGCCCCCACCGGCGGCACCCGCATGACCGAAGGCCTGATTCCGCCGCAAGTGTTCGAACAACTCAAACCGGAACTGGTCAGCCCGCTGGTGGTGTACCTGGCCAGCGAGCAATGCCAGGAAACCTCGGGCCTGTTCGAAGTCGGCGGCGGCTGGATGGGCAAAGTGCGCTGGGAGCGCAGCCTGGGCGCCGGGTTCGATCCCCGCGTCGGTTTTTCCCCGGAAGACGTCGCGGCGCACTGGCAGCAGATCTGTGATTTCGAAGGCGCGGCGCATCCAAAGGACAACATCGAGGCGCTGAAGGAAATGATGGCGAACCTGCAGAAATATTCGCTGTAAACCGTACCGGCAAGGTCAAGAAACGACCTTGCCTTTCAAGTGTTCAAGGAAAGTATTTGGCCACGAGTGCCGCCAGGTTTGCCGCCGTCTGTGCGTCCATTTCTCCTTCGCAGGCTTGCGGGCGAAAGTGCAATTGAAAGGCACGCACGAGTTGCCGATAGCCCGCCTCGTCTGTGGCCCTGGATGTGTCGTAGCCATAGGTCTTGAACTGTTGCAGCAGGTTGGCCCGGGATGGAATGCCTGATTCGGTGAACTGCTGCAAAAAGCGGTTCCGGGTGTCCTCGTCATACCAGGCGCCAACGCCCTTCAAATACAACGCGTACCACGGAAACATCGGTCCGGGATCACTCTTGCGGCCGATGGCAATGTCCGAATGGCCGAGCACCTGGGTCGGCCCGATATCCGGATAGCGCGCAAGAATGTTCAATGCCAATTCTTCGATCGCACGGATCTGTTCAGGATGGTACGGCGGAAAGTTGAAGAGGCCGTCCTTGAATGTCGCCATGTTGACGATTTCCACGCCGATGGACGTGTCGTTGAGGTTGCTGCGATTACCCCACTGACTGATCCCGGCATGCCAGGCACGCTGGGTTTCATCCACCAGACCGAAAACCTCCTGGGTGCTGTGACCGGCCCGCTGATAGCTGGGATCAGTGATGTCCGGCACCAGATAGTGCGCACTGACACTCGGGCCGGTCAGGGCGGCAATCGAGCCGGCGAAGTCGACGGCGGTGTAGTGAAAGACAAGAAACCGAATCCGTCCGTTGAAACTGTGGATGGAGCGGTATTGGTTATAGCTGATGGTTTTCAACGAGCAATCCTTCCAATGGATAAAGTCAAAACCAGCCCTTGGTGTTCGCTGGTCTGGCAATGATCTTAATTGAGAAGCGCGATCGCGAAGTTACAGAGACGTGTAGCCGATTTCGGGAAATTGTGTAGTTCGGGCACTTGTAGATCGCATTGCCCAGTGCAGAGGAAGCTGTCGGTGCGCCAGCGACATTTGCCAGGTCGCGCCCATAAAAAAGGCCGCTGCAAACGCAGCGGCCAAGGTAAGACGTTGGATCAAGGAGCTACAAATCAACGTCAGTGAACACCGGGGCGATGGATCGAGGAAATGCTTCGGTCCATCAGAAATCGGTTGCCGACGACTCGGTCGCGGACTTTGTGCTTGCGGGCGGTGCGCCGTGAAAGCCCGCTCAGAATAAGCGCTCGAGACCAAAGTAAAAATAGCGAAACCGGACATGCACTGTTACGGGGCATGTAACAGTGCAGTGATTCGAAGGGCCATCATCCGTCACGTTGATGGTGGTGCATCCAGCCTGTTCATGGCGGGCGCAGAGCCTTGCCGCAGGCGGGTATTCATCCTTTCGAGCGACGGCGCGAATACCTCCTTGGTGCGCTTATCGTCCCCGTGTGGCGGCAGTAGGGTGGGGCCTTCTGTCACTCACCGGGGAAGACGCATGACAAAAACAACAATGCGCGCCATCTTCACACCGCAGGCGCTCGCCGCTGCGGTGGCCTTGGGCTGCTGTGCCCAGGCGCACGCGGTCGCTTTCAATATCGGGGAAATCGAAGGCACCTTTGATTCTTCGCTGTCGGTCGGCGCGAGCTGGGGCATGCGCGATGCCGACAAGTCGCTGGTGGGTACGGTCAACGGCGGAACCGGCCAGTCGTCCACCGGTGATGACGGGCGTTTGAACTTCAAGAAAGGCGAGACCTTTTCCAAGATCTTCAAAGGCATCCACGACCTCGAACTCAAGTACGGCGACACCGGTGTGTTCGTGCGCGGCAAGTACTGGTACGACTTCGAGCTCAAGGACGAAGACCGCGAGTTCAAGCCGATCAGCGACAAGGGCCGCAAGGAGGGCGCCAAGTCCTCCGGCGCGCAGATTCTCGATGCGTTCATCTATCACAACTATTCCATCGCCGATCTGCCGGGCACCGTGCGCGCCGGCAAACAGGTGGTGAGCTGGGGTGAAAGTACTTTCATCGGCAACTCGATCAACAGCATCAACCCGATCGACGTCTCGGCGTTTCGCCGGCCGGGTGCGGAGATCAAGGAAGGGCTGATTCCGGTAAACATGCTGTTCGCCTCTCAGGGGCTCACCGATCAACTGACGGTCGAGGGCTTCTATCAACTGGAATGGGATCAGACCGTCCTCGACAACTGCGGCACCTTCTTCGGTGTTGACGTGGCGGCGGACGGCTGTAACAACGGCTACACCGTCGGCAGTCCGGCGATCGCCCCGTTTGTACCGCTGACGGCAGCCTTCGGTCAGCCGATCCAGGTGACCCGCGAAGGCGTGATCGTGCCCCGTGGCGGCGACCGCGATGCGCGGGATTCCGGACAATGGGGTACGGCACTGCGCTGGCTCGGCGATGACACCGAGTACGGCCTCTACTTCATGAATTACCACAGCCGCACGCCGACCGTCGGCACCAGCACCGCCGGGCTTTCGACCCTCGCGGCGCTGCCGGGCATGGTCGGGATCGCAAACGGTCTGGCACCCGGCAGCGGTTCGGGGCTGGCGCAAAGCGTGATGCTCGGGCGCGGCCAGTACTACCTCGAATACCCGGAAGACATCCGCCTGTACGGCGCGAGTTTCTCCACCACGCTGCCGACCGGCACCGCCTGGACCGGCGAGATCAGCTACCGGCCCAACGCGCCGGTGCAGGTCAACACCAATGACTTGACCCTGGCGCTGCTCAATCCGATTGCCGGCGGTGCGGCGTCGCCGCTGGTGACCTCGCCGGGCGCCGACAACAAGGGCTACCGGCGCAAGGAAGTGACGCAGATCCAGAGCACGCTGACGCACTTTTTCGATCAGGTCTGGGGTGCGGAACGCCTGACCCTGGTCGGCGAAGCGGCGGTGGTGCGGGTCGGTGGGCTGGAGTCGCGCAGCAAGCTGCGTTATGGCCGTGACTCGGTCTACGGTCAGTACGGTTTCGGCGGTGACACCGACGGTTTCGTCACCTCCACCTCCTGGGGCTATCGCGCCCGGGCGATCCTCGATTACGCCAACGTGATCGGCGGGATCAACCTCAAACCCAACCTGTCCTGGTCCCACGACGTTGCCGGTTATGGCCCCAACGGTCTGTTCAACGAAGGCGCCAAGGCCATCAGCGTCGGGGTGGATGCCGATTACCGCAATACCTATACCGCCAGCCTGAGTTACACCGACTTTTTCGGTGGTGACTACAACACCCTCGAAGACCGTGACTTCGTGGCCCTGAGTTTCGGTGTGAACTTCTGATCTGCCCGAGAAGGATGAATGCAATGCGCAAGATGATTCTGCAATGCGGTGTCCTGGCCCTGAGCCTGCTGGCCGCCAACGTGATCGCGGCGGTCTCGCCGGAAGAGGCCAGCAAGCTCGGCACCAGCCTGACGCCGCTGGGCGCCGAAAAGGCCGGCAACGCCGACGGCTCGATTCCGGCCTGGACCGGCGGTATTGCGAAAAACGCCGGTGCGGTCGACAGCAAAGGCTTTCTGGCGGACCCGTTCGCCAGCGAAAAACCGCTGTTCACCATCACTGCTGCCAACGTCGACAAGTACAAGGACAAGCTGTCCGACGGCCAGGTGGCGATGTTCAAGCGCTACCCCGAAACCTACAGGATCCCGGTCTACCCGACCCATCGCACCGTGGCCGTACCGCCGGAAATCTACGAATCGGCCAAGCGCAGTGCGCTCAACGTCACTAGCATCAACGACGGCAACGGCCTGGCCAACTTCACCGGCAACCGTTACTACGCATTTCCGATTCCGAAGAACGGTGTTGAAGTGTTGTGGAATCACATCACCCGGTATCACGGCGGCAATCTGCGACGGATCATCACTCAGGTGACCCCGCAGACCAATGGCAGCTACACACCGATCCGCTTCGAAGAAGAGATCGCCGTGCCGCAATTGATGAAGGATCTCGATCCGGAAAAAGCCGCCAACGTCCTGACCTTCTTCAAGCAGTCGGTGACCGCCCCGGCGCGTCTGGCCGGTAACGTGCTGCTGGTGCACGAGACCCTCGATCAGGTGAAGGAACCGCGTCTGGCGTGGATCTACAACGCCGGCCAACGGCGGGTGCGTCGTGCGCCGCAAGTTGCCTATGACGGGCCGGGCACCGCTGCCGATGGCCTGCGCACCTCGGACAACTTCGACATGTTCTCCGGTGCGCCGGATCGCTACGACTGGAAACTGATCGGCAAAAAGGAAATGTACATTCCGTACAACAGCTACAAGCTCGACTCGCCGAGTCTCAAGTACGACGACATCGTCAAGGCCGGGCACATCAATCAGGACCTGACCCGCTATGAACTGCACCGGGTCTGGGAAGTGATCGGCACGGTGAAACCGAACGAGCGGCACATCTACGCCAAGCGCCACATGTACATCGACGAGGACAGCTGGCAAGTGGCGCTGGCCGATCATTACGACGGTCGCGGGCAACTGTGGCGGGTGGCCGAGGGACACGCGCAGTATTACTACGATCACCAGACCCAGGCCTACACCCTTGAAGCGCTCTACGACATCATCGCCGGCCGCTACATTGCTCTGGGGATGAAGAACGAAGAGAAGCACAGCTTCGAATTCGGCTTCGAAGCCAAGGCTGCCGACTACACGCCGTCAGCCCTGCGCGCCGAGGGCGTACGGTAAGGGTTTTGATACATCGGCAAGGCGAAAGGCGACCGTACGGTCGCCTTTTTTATGGGCGCCAATCAGCTTGCTGAATACTCGTCAACAAGCGCCGGAGAGAGGTCTAGGGTGAGCGTACAACGATAAGAAGGCGCACCCGATGACCGCCATGACACCCAGTTTGGACCGACCGGATTTTCTCCCGAGACTGTCTCCCCATCATCTGCCGCGCCCGCGCCTTTGCGAGGCACTCTTCGATTCGACGGCCCGGGTCAAACTGATCTGTGCGCCGGCCGGCAGCGGTAAAACCGCGCTACTCACCGAGTGCCTGCTGCAAGCGCCGGCCAATTGCACCGTCTGCTGGTTGCCGCTGGCAGGGGCTGCCTTGGGTGTCGGCGAATTTTGCGAACGGCTTGCATGTGCGATGGGACTGACGGTCTCGGACGAGGCTTCGTTGCTTTATGAACTGGCGCGAAGGTCCTCGGAAACCTGGGTGTTGATCGACGATTACTGCCGCAATCCACAGCCGGCGCTGGACGCATTGCTCGACCGGATGCTGGCGATCAGCAGTCCGGCCGTGACATGGTGGATCGGTACGCGGCGGCGGCCACCCTGCAACTGGCCGCGTCTGCTGCTCGATGATGCCCTGTACGAATGTGAAGGGGCGATGCTGGCGCTGACCCGGGACGAAATCGCACAACTACTGCGGCACTTGCCGCCAGACCAGGCCGACAGCGTGGCGGCTCGTATTCATCAGCGCAGCGGTGGCTGGTGTGCCGGAGTACGGATGCTGATGATGCAAAAATGCGACTGGTCGCAAAAGACCTTGCCCCAGCAGCGCATGGATACCTTGCTGGACTACCTGCAACACGAACTGTTCAGCGGCCTGAGCCCGGAACTGGCCGAAGCCTGGCGGGTGCTGGCGCATTTGCCGCGTTTCAATGCCAGCCTTTGCGATCACCTGTTTGGTGCCGGAGACGGGGCGCAATGGATGCGCAACCTGCAGACGCTGGGATGTTTTATCGAACCCTGGCGAGGATCTCCGGACTGGTTGCAGGTGTGTGCGCCACTGTCACGCCTGATGCGTGACGAACCGTGGCCTGCCGGGCGTTCCTGGCATCGCCGGGCCTGTCAGTGGTTTGCTGCCGGGCAACATTGGAAATGTGCTTTCGAGCAGGCGTTGCTGGCCGAGGAGTACGAGGTCGCTGTGAGTCTGTTACAGCATTTCAGTTTCGAGCATCTGTTCGAGGAACAGACGGTCGTGCTGTTGCTGCGTCTATATGAACAGCGCGGCGAGGAACTGTTGCTGGGTTCGGCGCAACTGGTCGGGTTGATCACGGCTGCATTGTTGTTCGCCGGTCGCTTTGTCCAGGCGGCGGATTGCATCGGGCAGCTGTCGCGTTTTTTGCCGCCACCGACGGCTGGCCAGCAACGGCAATTGATCGCCCGCTGGCAGGCTCAGCAAGGCTGGCTGTTGCACCTGCAAGGACGGATGGAAGAGGCGCGTGATCACTTTGAACAAGCCTTGAGCGATCTGTCGCCGAAGGCCTGGACAGCGCGCCTGCTGTGCCTGTCGGGACGTACACAGCAGGCGCTGCTGTGTGGCGATCTGGAACTGGCGCATTCGATCAATCGTGAAGCACTTTGCCTGGCCCGGGCTGAAGGTTCATTGCTGTTCGAGGCGTTGCTGGAGCTTGATCATGCCCAGGTGCTCGAACAGCGTGGTGGGGCCGCCCGGGCCGAAGAGCTGCTGGCCAATCTCTGCGAAATGCTCGGATTGTCCATTGAGCGGCCGACGCCGCTGCTGGGCCGTATCGCCCTGCGACGCGGGCGACTGGCGCTAAGCCTGGGACAGCAGGAACGGGCAGCCGAGTTCTTTCAACAGGGGCTCGACGACTGTCTGCGCAGCTTTGACAAGCGTGTGCTTTACGGCTTTCTGGGGCTGGCTCAACTGGCTGCCGATCAGGGGGATTTCCCACAAGCCTTCATGCGTCTGCGCGATGCGGAACGGTTGATGCAGCAGCGGCAGATTCCGGACACGGTCTATCGCAGCATCCTGTTGCAGGTCAGCAGCGAGTTCTGGCTGCAACAGGGGCGGCCAGAACTGGCCCGGGAGGCCTTGACTCGGGTAATTCGGCACTTTCGTGGCCCCAACGCACGGCAGGCACCGCCGGCGACGCTGGAGCTTGTCCCGCGCATCGAGTGTTTGCTGATTCTGGCCGAGACCCGGTTGCATCAGGCACCTCAACCAATGGCACGTTTGCAGCGACTGTTCGAACAGGCCAGATCCCGTCGGATGATCCTTCTTGAAGCCGAACTGTTGCTGGCGATGGGGGAGGTGGCCTCGTTGCTCGATGAAGGCGAATCTGCCCGGCTTTACTTTGAAAGAGGCCGGGCATTGGCAAGCCATTTCAAGTTGTCACGATTATTGTTGAAGTTTGAAGAGCAAGTGCCGGATGCCTGGGTTGATTTGGTACAGCAAAAGAAACTTTCAGATAAAAGTGGCGATGAAAATTCATTGAGTTTGCGAGAGTCTCAGGTCCTGGAATTGATTGCTTCGGGAAACTCCAATCAACAAATAGCGGACAAGTTGTTCATCTCATTGCATACGGTTAAAACTCATGTCCGAAGAATTCACGCCAAGTTGGGCGTGGAACGTCGGACGCATGCCGTGGCGCGGGCAAGAATGCTGGGGTTGTGCAGTTAATTGTCAGTTAATGAAATTGTAGGTCAGGTTGGCGGCCGGAAATTTTCAAAACTTTGTAAAGTGTGGTGGGTGTCTGTGTGGGTGCTTCTCAAGCTAAGTTAATTACACGTTTCGGGTGATGTTGTATTGCCTGGTAGTAATGTGTATTGCCGGAGTTTGTTTATGAGTGCCATGGAAAAAATTTCGATTGAAACAAGTCTGGGTAAAGTTGATCAGGGTTTTGTAGAGTTTGAACGTATGCTGGGAGGGTTGCCTTCGTTCAAGTCGTATTTGCAGGAGCTAGTGTTAAACGAACTTCAGAAATTGCTGCCGGATATTTACATCAGCAAGACTTACATCACTGCCCGAAGTCGGGAAATCGTCAATCCGCAACCGACCGGGCTGGTCATGAACGTATTCATGCAGTGCCTGGCGCGGGGCCGGGCACCCGTGTATGACGCCAGCCAATACGGCGTCTACGACTGGCCTGACTCCACGGATGACGAGGATCGAATCCAGGGTCTGGATGTGGCTGCCGTCGGCTCGGTGATCGCCAATGTGTTGGGCTCGCTGGCACAAAAATACTCGCCCTTGCTGGCGCAATATTGGGCCGCATCTTCGGGCAAGGATGACAAGGGGCGCAAGCTGCCGTCGCGCAGCCGTCAACTACAGGATGCCTATGCCGCGCTGTTCTGGCAGGAATTGAGTGCGACAGTGCAGTTGCAAGGTGTTTTGCCGTCTTCATAAGGAACGCATCCATGACGCCGGCCTACAGTGTTTCTCTGCAACTGGAAAACGGCCGATTCGCGACGCTGGCCGGTTGCTTTGTCACTTACCTCTCTGGCCGCTCGGTCTCTGAACTGATACCGGGCGAGAACGAATGGGTCGTTCTTTTCACTCACGTGAACGGCCTGGAAACATTCCGCACATCGGCCATGATGCAGCGTGTTCTGGAGCAGCGCCTGAGCAACCCGGACAGCCGGCTGCAACTGCTCAAGGGCATTGCCCTGGAAGACGCCGCTCAGGTCAGGCAGGTTCCGGACATCCGTTACCTGAACATTCAGGGAGAACTCTTCCACACCCTCACGGCCGGGTTGCTAGAACAGCAGCAGAGAGACGTGACCTGGCATCTTCGCCAACTGGAAAAAAACGGCGCGGATCTGCAGGCCGTCATTCAGTCCATCGAATCGGTGCATCGTCAGCAGACAGTGAGCGATACCGCAAAGGGACGCATTGCCCACCTCCTGATCCTGATGAACAAAAAAAATCGGCCGCAATGGCTCAAGGACGCTCCCGCCGCCCATCAGGAAGTTTTCGCCTCGATGGAAAACGGATTGTTGAGAAGTCAGGTGGCATTGCATGAGTCGATGGGCGGGGTGTCTTCATTCCAGGAATATGTGCGCGGTGTCGTCGAAACTCATATTTCCGCAGACGATACCCAACGTGTGGATCCTGATACGGTCTGGGTGACGGTGCAACATTCACTGCCGATGGGCAGCCGGCGTATCGAGCATATCGAGCGTAAAACCCTGACCCAGCTGTTCATGTACGGCGTGCATGACAAGGGGGCTGCGTACTCGATCAAGTTCGAGGCGTTTCACAACAACCCGCGACTGACCGCGTCCAATATCGAACGCACCATCCGCCAGCTTGATCTGCGGGTGCAATACGCCAATGAACGCAATGACCGCTTTGGACGGGCGTCGGTCAGAGAAGCCATGTGTAAAGTGCTGGCACAGCAGATTGCCGTCAGTAACTTCGCCGCGATCCTGCAAAAACACATCAGCCCGCAGGCCCAGGATATGGTACAGCGGTATCTGCTCGGGAAACCGGAAATGGAGGCAACGGGTGTTGCTTTCCGGCCTTACTACAAACCGTTCAGGGACATGCTTGCGTTTCGCGCGAAAGGCGCGGCGCCTGATCATTCAAGGCATGTCCTTTATGCTCCCGGCGCACCGACAGGGCAGCAGTGGTTCGAGTTCACCGATCTGACGGCATTGAAGCGACAGTTCATTGCCTGGGGATTCGAGCCGCGTGACCGTGACTTCCTGACCGGTCAGGCATTCAGCGAAAATCGTGCGGAATTCGAGAAGGACTACCTTTCCTTCAGCGAACCGGGCCCGGTATTCCAGCCATGGTGGTGGGGGGACGTGACACTGGTGCAATGGACTCAAGGGCTGGATGATGGCCCGCTGATGGGGGCCATCCACGGGATCATCGACTGGGAAGTCGCTGAGGAAAAAGTGGCTACCCCCGTCTGGTACCGGAACGCGGCGGCGCAGGATCGTGAGCTGCTCACCCGGCTGAATACGGAGTTCAAGGCGATCTACGAAGTGTCAAAAGATGAGCTGAATATCCCCACAATGGTGTCGTTTTCGCGAGACCTGGTGATGGAAAGGCTGAACCGTCATCTGCGAGGGGCTGACCCGAAACACCCATTGATCGATCCTGATCAAGTGAACGTCAAGGTGCGTGGGCAGGAGTGGATGACGCTTACTCAACTGTTCATTCAATGGCAACTCTGGCCGAGCGATGGTCAGGTGGCATTTGCCTCCAGAAATGGTGCTTCGCTGGGAAATCTGAATGCGAGCGTTGTGAGGGCCTTGATCAGCCTGAAACCGGCCATGGCGTATGAGTGGCATCTGGTTGACCATTTCGCCAATTCCCCGAAGCAGAGCCTGAAGGCGAAGCTCTTCTGCAAGGTCAAGCAAAACGAAATGCTCAAGGCTGCAGTGACCCAAAAGATGCAGGGCTCCCTGTCCTCCGAGCAATTCAATTGGTTGGCGGGACTGGTCGAGGGGCTGGATCATGACCGCCCTCATGAGCTGGAACCGTTCAAACCCGGAACCACCCCGCAGGAAGGTATTTATACGCTGACCCTTGAGGGGCGACGCATCGAGGGTGCCTACACGTTCGGACGCCGTGTGGCGGGGAAGTTGCAACTGCTGGTCTACATTCCCAAGGCACCGGACGGTTTGAGCTTTCGTCCGCTCGCGTCGCTGACACTGGGACTCAAGGGCGGCAGCCTGGGCAATCACGTCATTGCACTGGCAAGGCTGGAGCACCGAGCTGTCGTGCAGAATTTCGTCATTCGTTGTCAGAAAGCTGCAAACACCCTCCCTGCACCTGCATTGATCAACAGTTACGCCGTGACTCATTTCAAGTTCGAGTTCGACAGCATGGTTTCGCGGGTGCTCAGCGATGTCGATCATCAAACGACCACGCCTGCCGAGCGTTTCTGGAACACGGTGCTGGTGGTCACGGAGCTGGCGGTGGATATCGTCTCGCTGTTTGTACCGCCGGTGGGACTGGTCGCCAGTATCGTACGGATCACAAGGTCGATCGTTCAGGGCATCGTTGCCTACAGCCTGGGGGATGACGACGCAGGCAGGAACCATCTGGCCTCGGCCTGGAGAAGCTCCATCCTCTTGTACGTCGGCGTGATCGCCGGTGTTGGCGGATCGGTTTCGGCGGTGGGCGCGTTGACACGGGTCAAGGATATTGCGGACATCGTATCTACCGCGACCGGCGTGCCGGTCGGGATCGGTTACATCACCGCAGCGGTTTCTCCCCATGTGATTGCGGACAGCAAGACCCATATCGTCGGCTGATCATTCAATCTTTCAAGCTGGCTGAAACCCCATCCGCCAACTCACGGCCCGCGTCGCCGCCAGCAATCGCTGCGCCGCCGGGCCGTTTTCGTCGGCGTGGAACAACGAGGTCGGGCCGACGATGGTCAATACCGCCGCGACCTGCCCGAGGGCGTTGAACACCGGTGCCGAGAGAGCATCGACGCCAGGCATCAGCAAGCCGTGGACATGATGCAGACCGCGTTCGCGAATCTGTCCGCACAACGCCGCATAGGCTTTTTCGTCCGCCAGCGGATGGCCGCCGACGGCGATTTCCTGCTCGCGCAATTCATCGGTTTCACGATGCGGCAGGTACGCGCCGAAGACCAGACCAGTGGATGAACTGAGCAGCGGCAACACCGAGCCCAGTTGCGTCACCACGGTTACCGCGCGCACCGCCGGTTCGATGTGCACCACGGTCGCGCCCTGATTGCCCCATACCGCCAGGAAACAGGTTTCGTTGAGTTCGTCGCGCAGCTCGGCCAGGGGCAGGGCGGCGACTTTCAGCACGTCCATACTGTTGAGTGCCGCCAGGCCCACGCGCAGCGCTTCACGACCGAGGCCGTAATGGTTGGTGGCGGTGTTCTGCTCGGCGAAGCCGCTGGCGATCAATGCCTGCAGATAACGATGAACCTTGCTCGCCGGCATCTGCACATGTTCGGCCAGACGCGACAGCGAAGTGGACGGCGACAACTCGGCCAGGGCCTTGAGGATGTCGGTGCCGACCTCGGCGGAGCGGACTTTCTGTTTGCCGTTGCTGTCGCTGGTTTTTTCCATGGTGCTGCCGTGTCCCGGAACGAATGGGCGTCTTTATAGCTTGACGCTGGATAGCGAGCAAATTACGTTATGCGTAATTGAATTACGATAAAAATAACCCCGGCGTGCCAAGACCTCCGATCCAGAGCGTCCGGCCATGCCGACTCCCAGTTCAGGAGGCTCCATGAACCTCGATTCAGCCCTGGCTTACCAGTCCGGTTTCGGCAACGAATTCAGCTCCGAAGCGTTGCCCGGCGCGCTGCCCGTCGGCCAGAACTCTCCGCAAAAAGCCCCTTACGGTCTGTACACCGAACTGTTCTCCGGCACCGCGTTCACCATGACCCGCAGCGAAGCGCGGCGTACATGGATGTACCGGATCCAGCCATCGGCCAATCACCCGGCTTTCGTCAAACTGGAGCGGCAACTGGCAGGTGGTCCGTTGGGTGAAGTGACCCCCAATCGCCTGCGCTGGAACCCACTGGACATCCCGGCCGAACCCACCGATTTCATCGATGGTCTGGTGAGCATGGCGGCCAACTCCGCTGCCGAAAAACCGGCCGGCATCAGCATCTATCACTATTGCGCCAACCGTTCGATGGAACGCGTTTTCTTCAACGCCGACGGCGAGCTGCTGCTGGTGCCGCAACTGGGTCGCCTGCGCATCGCCACCGAACTGGGTGTGCTGGAAGTGGCGCCGCTGGAAATCGCCGTGCTGCCACGGGGTTTGAAATTCCGCGTCGAACTGCTCGATCCGCAAGCGCGCGGCTACGTCGCCGAGAACCATGGCGCGCCGCTGCGCCTGCCGGATCTGGGACCGATCGGCAGCAACGGTCTGGCCAATCCGCGGGACTTCCTGACCCCGGTCGCCGCCTACGAAAACCTGCAACAACCGACCACCCTGGTGCAGAAATTCCTCGGTCAGTTGTGGGGCACCAAACTCAATCACTCACCGCTGAACGTGGTCGCCTGGCACGGCAACAACGTGCCTTACAAATATGACCTGCGCCGCTTCAACACCATTGGCACCGTCAGTTTCGATCACCCGGACCCGTCGATCTTCACCGTGCTGACCTCGCCGACCAGCGTCCACGGCCTGGCCAACCTCGACTTTGTGATCTTCCCGCCGCGCTGGATGGTGGCCGAGAACACCTTCCGTCCGCCGTGGTTCCACCGCAACCTGATGAACGAATTCATGGGCCTGATCCAGGGCGAGTACGACGCCAAGGCCGAAGGTTTTGTGCCCGGCGGCGCATCTCTGCACAGCTGCATGAGCGCCCACGGCCCGGACGGCGAGACCTGCACCAAAGCCATCAACGCGGACCTCAAACCGGCCAAGATCGACAACACCATGGCCTTCATGTTCGAGACCAGCCAGGTGCTGCGCCCAAGCCGCTTCGCCCTCGAGTGTCCGCAACTGCAATCCACTTACGACGCCTGCTGGGCTTCGCTGCCCGCCACGTTCGACCCGACCCGGAGATAATCCATGACTCAGAATTCCATCACCCGCAGTTGGGTCGCTTCCGCCAATGGCCACAGCGATTTCCCGCTGCAGAACCTGCCGCTGGGTGTGTTCAGCCTCAACGGCTTGGCGCCGCGCGCGGGCGTGGCGATTGGTGAACACATCTTCGATCTGCAAGTAGCGCTGGAGGCCGGGCTGTTCGACGGCGTCGCGCGCCGTGCTGTCGAAGCCATGCGCGGCGGTCAGTTGAACGCCTTCTTCGAACTCGGCCGCGACGCCCGCGTTGCATTGCGCGAACGTCTGCTGGAGCTGTTCAGCGAAGGCAGCACCCATCGCGGCAACATTGAAGCCCAGGGCGCAAAACTGCTGCCGCTGGCTGCCGATTGCCAGTTGCACCTGCCGGCGCGCATCAGTGACTACACCGACTTCTACGTTGGCATCGAACACGCGCAGAACGTCGGCAAACTGTTCCGCCCGGACAACCCGCTGCTGCCGAACTACAAACACGTGCCGATCGGCTACCACGGTCGTGCATCCACCGTACGCGCCTCCGGCGCCGACGTGCGCCGCCCGAAAGGCCAGACCCTGCCAGCCGGTGCGACCGAGCCGACCTTCGGCCCGTGCGCGCGTCTGGACTATGAGCTGGAGCTGGGAATCTGGATCGGTCAGGGCAACGAGATGGGCGAGCCGATTGCCATTGGCGATGCCGCTGAACACATTGCCGGTTTCTGCCTGCTCAACGACTGGTCGGCCCGTGACATTCAGGCCTGGGAATACCAGCCGCTTGGCCCGTTCCTGTCCAAGAGCTTCATCACCAGCGTCTCGCCATGGGTGGTGACTGCCGAAGCGCTGGCGCCATTCCGCACCGCACAACCGGCGCGTCCGCAAGGTGATCCGCAGCCGCTGCCGTACCTGCTCGACAAACGCGATCAGGAGGGCGGTGGTTTCGACATCGAGCTGGAAGTGCTGCTGCTTACCGAGAAAATGCGCGAGCAGAATCTGCCGGCCCATCGCCTGACCCTGAGCAACACGCGCTACATGTACTGGACCGTTGCGCAAATGGTCGCGCACCACAGCGTCAACGGTTGCCAGTTGCAGGCCGGTGACCTGTTCGGTTCGGGCACCTTGTCCGGCCCTGAAAACGGTCAGTTCGGCAGCCTGCTGGAAATCACCGAGGGCGGCAAAAAACCGATCGAGCTGGCGTCCGGCGAAGTGCGCAAATTTCTTGAAGACGGCGACGAAATCATCTTGCGCGCTCGCTGCGCCCGCGAAGGTTTTGCCTCGATCGGTTTCGGCGAGTGCCGTGGCACCGTGCTGGCGGCACGCTGACAGGAGCGGGTCATGGATCTTTACACCTATTACCGTTCCACCTCGTCGTACCGGGTGCGGATTGCGCTGGCACTCAAGGGCCTCGACTATCAGGCGCTGCCGGTCAATCTGATCGCAGCGCCTGGCGGCGAGCATCGGCAACCGGCGTATCTGGCGATCAATCCTCAGGGCCGGGTGCCGGCGCTGCGCACGGACGAAGGCAAGTTGCTGATCCAGTCGCCGGCAATCATCGAATACCTGGAAGAGCGTTATCCACAGGTGCCGTTGCTCCCCGAGGACCTCGTTGCCCGTGCCCAGGTGCGCGGTGTGGCGGCGGTGATCGGCTGCGACGTGCATCCGCTGCACAACGTCAGCGTGCTCAATCGCCTGCGCGGGTTGGGGCATGACGAGCCGCAGGTCAACGAGTGGATCGGCCACTGGATCAGTCAGGGGCTGGCGACGGTGGAGCAATTGATCGGCGACAGCGGTTTCTGTTTTGGCGAGTGGCCGTGTGTGGCTGACGTTTACCTGATTGCGCAGTTGTACGCGGCCGAGCGGTTCAACGTTTCGCTGGAGGCCTATCCACGGATTCGCCGGGTCGCCGCGTTGGCCGCTGAACATCCGGCGTTCATTGCGGCGCATCCGGCGAATCAGCCGGACACACCGTAACCCTTGTGGGAGCGAGCTTGCTCGCGAAGAGGGGGGGGGCCGCCAGCAATGTCGCCTGACTGACCGCTTTCGCGAGCAAGCTCGCTCCCACAATAGATCTGCGCTGTGACCAAAAAATCATAAAAACAAAACAGGTACCTTGCGATGCACAACCAGATTGCCAGCTTCCGGGCGGCACTCGACGCCCGTCCTGTGTCCCGCTTTCAGTGGTTGCTCCTGATTCTTCTCGCCTTGCTGCTGGTCACCGACGGCTATGACGCCCAGGTGCTCGGTTACGTGGTGCCGGCACTGGCGCAGGACTGGGGCCTGGAAAAGTCCGCGTTCGGCCCGGTGTTCAGCGCCAACTTGCTGGGTCTGACGCTTGGCTCCCTCGCGGTGACGCCTCTGGCCGACCGCTTCGGCGTTCGACGGATTCTGCTCGCCTGCGTGCTGATCTACGCCAGCCTCACCGTGCTGATGGTGTTCGCCGATTCCCTGAATACCCTGATGATCGCGCGCTTCATCTGCGGTATCGGCATGGGCGGCGCGATGCCCAGCGCCATGGCGCTGATGTCGGAATATTCACCGCCACGCCTGCGTACGCTGATGGTGACGCTGGCGGCTTGCGGCTTCTCGTTCGGCGGTGCGGCCGGTGGTTTTGTGGCGGCCGGGTTCATCGACCGGTTCGGCTGGCAGGCGGTGTTCCTCGCCGGTGGTGTCACGCCGTTGCTGCTGTTTCCGTTTCTCTGGTGGATGTTGCCGGAATCCTTGCCGCGTCTTCTACGTGATGCGCCGCCCTATGCGCGCCTGCGCAAGGTCACCGCACGCATGCTGCCGGAGTGGCAACCGCCCGCCGCATCGGTCGAGCAGAACGAACGCGAGCAGGGCAGCAAGCTGACCGTGGTGGAATTGTTCCGCAACGGTTATGCGCGTCCGACCTTGCTGATCTGGGCAACCTTTTTCGTCAGCCTGATCCTGCTGTATTTCATGATCAGTTGGCTGCCGTCGCTGCTGCTGGAAAGTGGCCTGAAACTCAACGAAGCGAACCTGGTGACGTCGATGTTCCTGTTCGCCGGTACGCTCGGCGCGATCTGCATGGCGTGGTTCGCCGATCGATTGAAAAGCAAGGTGCGACTGTTGTCCGGCGTGCTGGCTGGCGCGGCGGTGTGCACGATTCTGCTGGGCCTGAATCACGACAACCCGCGTTATCTGGTGGCCTGTGTGTTCGCGGCAGGGTTCTGCATCATCGGCGGGCAACTGACGCTCAATGCGTTCGCCAGCAATTTCTATCCGGCCCAGGTTCGCGCCACCGGCACTGGCTGGGCATTGGGAGTCGGGCGATTCGGCTCGATTCTCGGGCCGCTGTTCGGCAGCCTGTTGCTGGCGATGCACATTCCGGTGGAGCAGATTTTCTTCTTCTGCGCGATTCCGGCGGTGATCGCGGCGTTGCTGATCATTCAGGTGCGTTCGCCTTCGCAGGTTGCGCAAGATCCTGTGGGAGCGAGCTTGCTCGCGAAGAACGATAACGCGGTTTGACTGATCGACCGCGTCGCCTGATTCGCGAGCAAGCTCGCTCCCACAAGGGATCAGTGGACGACTGAGTTGGGTGGCAGATGTCCCAGCCGCTCCGTCAGGCGAAGTCGCTGAATCGGGTCGTCACTGAGCAACAGCGCGTGCTCCAGATCGAAACGCTCGGCGTTCGGGCAATCAAGGCGCTGGTACAGACTGGCCCGGGCCAGGTAATCGGCGGCGCTGGCGTTGCCCAGTTCGAGCACGCGCTCGGCATCAATCAGCGCCGCGATGAAATCGTCGTGGGTCAGGTGCAACTGGCGCAGGTTGCGTGACAGACGCTGAAGCATCTGCACCGGCTCGGCAGTCAGCAGGTGGTCGGCGTTGAGTTTCATCTGATGGCCGTACTGGCGATGCAGCAGTTCGCGGCAATCGTTCGGGTACAGGCGCCGCCCGCCGCACGGATCGAGCAGGTGATCGGCTCCGGGCACTTTCAGCAGGAAGTGCCCGGGGAAGTTCACGCCAACCAGCGGGATCTCCAGACCACGGGCCAGTTCCAGGGCGATCAGTGCCAGCGCCAGCGGCTGGCCGCGTTTGGTCTGCATGACTTTGTGCACCATCGCGGCCTGCGGACGCAGCGGTACGAAATCATCCTGGGCAAAACCGAGGTCGGTCATGCGCCGCAGCAACGGTTGCGCCAGTTCGCTGACCGGAAGCAACGGCAAGCCATAACTGACTCGCTGCTGCAGTTCCTTGAATTCCTGCAACAGCGCTTCGGGATCGGCTTGTTTGTCGTGTTCGGCGGCCATCCACAACGCGGCTTCGAACAGCGCGGGCGGTGAACGGTGCAGACAATCGAAGAAACGTTGGCGCGGACTCATCAAAATCTCCGGAGCATGCCTCGTTTTAGCCCCGTCTTTGCCATTCGTCCAGTGTCGGGGCTGCTCTGCCATCGGGTTATGCCGCAACGTATTGGTCGCTGTCGGGCCTTATTCCCGTGCGCTTCAGCAATTTTTGGGCGCAAGCCTATACTGGCGTCTACCAGAAGTGATTCGGGAGCCTGCCGATGTTTGCTCTCATGCAAAGCACTCGCCTGGAATCGCTGCACCTTAGCGTTGATCCGGTGTCCGGATTGAAGGCGGTCATTGCCATCCATAACAGTCGCCTCGGGCCAGCCCTGGGCGGTTGTCGTTATCTTGCCTACCCGAACGACGAATCTGCGGTCGAGGACGCCATACGCCTGGCCCAGGGCATGAGCTACAAGGCCGCGCTGGCCGGTCTTGCTCAGGGCGGCGGGGTGGCCGTGATCGTGCGGCCGGTCCACGTGGAAAACCGCGCTGCATTGTTTGAAGCCTTCGGCCGTTGCATCGATCAGCTCGACGGGCGCTACATCACCGCCATCGACAGCGGCACCTCGGTGGCGGACATGGATTGCATCGCCCAGCAGACTCAGCATGTCACCAGCACTACTTCAGCCGGCGACCCGGCGCCGCATGCCGCGATGGGCGTGTTCACCGGGATTCGCGCCACGGCCATGGCACGGCTGGGGAGCGACAATCTCGAAGGCTTGCGCGTGGCGATTCAGGGGTTGGGCAATGTCGGGTTTGCGCTCGCGGAGCAGTTGCACGCAGCGGGCGCCGAACTGCTGGTCAGCGACATCGACCACGGCAAGGTGCAACTGGCGATGGAACAGCTCAACGCCCATCCGATTGCCAACGACGCATTGCTCAGCACGCCGTGCGACATCCTCGCACCGTGCGGCCTTGGCGGTGTGCTTAACAGCCACACGGTCACCCAGTTGCGCTGCTCGGCGGTGGCGGGCTCGGCCAACAATCAGCTGACGCATCTGGACGTCGCCGATCAACTGGAACGGCGCGGCATCCTGTATGCACCCGATTACGTGATCAATGCCGGCGGGCTGATCTACGTTTCCCTCAAGCACCGGGGCGAAGAACTGACGACCATCACTGCGCACCTGTCGAAAATCAGTTCGCGGCTGACGGAAGTGTTTGCCCATGCCCAGGCGGAAAAACGTTCACCGGCGCGGGTGGCGGACGAACTGGCGGAAAAGGTGTTGTACCGCTGAGGTTTGTCCGGGCATGAAAAAGCCCCTGAGTCTTTCAACTCAGGGGCTATTCAATTCAAGTGCCGATTACTTCGCAGCCTTTGCCGCCTTGGCAGGTTTGGCCGGCGCTTCTGCCGGTTCAGCCACCTCTGCAGGCTCGGTTGCCACAACCGGTGCCGCTGGTGCGTTGATCAGCTCCGACAATGCGTCAGGCTGGCTCTTGAACGCCCGGGCGAACACATCGCGGTTCTTCGCCATGAAGATCCCGACTTCTTCCACTTGCTGCTCGCTCAACGAAGGAACGGCTTTTTCCAGCACTTCGGCCAACAGTTCGGCCAGTTCGAGCATTTTGTCATGACGGTCAGCTTCGGCTTTATCCATGAACAAGCGCTCCAGATCTCGGCTGCTGCGGTATACCACTTCGACGGCCATTCACCACCTCACATGCCTTCACATTAAGTTGTCTTTGCGACTACTGTATCTATATACAGCGAAAAGGATAAGCGAATCCCTGCGCTTTGGGTAGTGGCTTTTCAATGTAGACCGGATTCGGATTTTGTCAGCCCTGCGCCTGCGCGCAGGTGCGACCAAACGCCACGGCGCGGGTTTTGCGTCACCTCGCCATCATGGCGTGGCCTCTTTTCTGCATGCATCTGCGTACGTGCGCAATAACCGTCACGTCCAGCACGCAACATCCGCTCGAACCGGGCTAAGGAACCTTCATCGTGAAAATCAACTGGGCCGAGAAACTGCGGCAAAACGTGCATCAACTGGCCGAGTCCCTGGGCAACCTGTTCGTCGAGACTTTCCACTACCTGGCGCTGTTTGCCATCGGTGCGGTGACCGCGTGGGCGGCGGTGATGGAATTTCTCGGGATGCTCGAGGAAGGGCACATCAAGATCGATGACATTCTGTTGCTGTTCATCTATCTGGAACTGGGGGCGATGGTCGGGATTTATTTCAAGACCAACCACATGCCGGTGCGCTTTCTGATCTACGTGGCGATCACGGCACTGACGCGCCTGCTGATCTCCAACGTCTCCCACCACAATCCGCCAGACATGGGCATCATCTACCTGTGCGGCGGGATTCTGCTGCTGGCGTTTTCGATCCTGGTGGTGCGTTACGCCTCATCGCAATTCCCTTCGGTGAAAATCGAGAACCCGCACCGCAAGATCGGCACGGGTTCCAGTGAACATCCTGAAGTGGAGAAGGGCGAACTCTAGAGGCCGGCAGCTGGCCGGGGCTGATGTCTGGCCTGACGCGGTGGCGGAGTGATTCCGTCGCCGCGGGTCATGGCGTCGAGGATCGCCATGGCGCTATGGCCCTGCTCGATGGCGATGCCGAACTGAATGCTTTGCACCAGGCGCTTGAGGCGCTTGGGGTCGTTGCGCTGTTCGGCGCTGATCATCCGTTTGGCGACGATCCGGCCGCCGTTGGAAAGGGTCAGCATGATGCTGCCGTCGAGCCCCTGAATGCTCAGGTTGATCTGATAGTCCGGCGCGAAGGCATCGGTAATGATCTGAAAAGGATTGTCCATGATGCGTCACCGCCTGATTGAACGTGCAGTTGTTGACCGGCCTTGATCGGGTTGGTTCGCCAAACCTGACCATCGGCCCTTCCGTGGTCCCGTCTCCTTCAGCGATGTAGCAAGGGACATGCCGGGAATATTGTCGAACAATGAAACCGTTCAAAAAGAAGGCGAGCCCATGGCTCGCCTTCTTCGTTTGCGGCTCGTTTCAGGGCAGAACCGAGTAGATGATCGCTGACAGTGCAATCAGACCGATCAGCACCACGAACACGTTGGACGCCTGGCCCGAATACTGGCGCAAGGCTGGCACGCGGCGGATGGCGTACATCGGCATCAGGAACAACAGGCAGGCAATCACCGGGCCGCCGAGGGTTTCGATCATGCCGAGGATGCTCGGGTTGAAGGTCGCCACGGCCCAACAGCTGAGGATCATGAACAGCGCGGTTGCACGGTTCAGCCAGCTCGCCGACATCACCCGGCCACGGCTGCGCAGACTTTTGACGATCATGCCCTGGAAGCCTTCGCTGGCGCCGATGTAGTGGCCGAGGAAGGATTTGGTGATCGCCACCAGCGCGATCAGCGGCGCAGCGTAAGCGATGACCGGGGTCTGGAAGTGGTTGGCCAGGTACGACAGGATCGAGATGTTTTGCGCCTTGGCCGCTGCCAGATCCGCCGGCGACAGCGCCAGCACGCAGCTGAAGCAAAAGAACATCACCGTGACAACCATCATGCCGTGAGCCATGGCGAGAATGCCGCTGCTCTTGCGCTCGGCCTGATCGCCATAGCGCTGTTTCTGGTCGACGGCGAAGGCGGAAATGATCGGCGAATGGTTGAACGAGAACACCATCACCGGGATCGCCAGCCACAGGGTCTTGAGGAACACCGACATTTCCATCGGTTCCCGGGCACTGGCGAAGAATGCACCGTTCCAGTTCGGAATCAGGCTGATGCCGAGCAACAGCAACGCGGCGACGAACGGATAGACCAGCACGCTCATGGCTTTGACGATCACGCTCTGACCGCAACGGACGATGGCCATCAGACCGAGGATCAGCGCCAGCGACAGCACCGCGCGCGGCGGCGGGGCGATGTGCAATTGATGTTCAAGGAAGCTGCCCAGGGTGTTGGTCAGCGCCACGCTGTACACCAGCAGGATCGGGAAAATCGCAAAGAAATACAGCAGCGTGATCAGCTTGCCGGCGCCGATGCCGAAGTGTTCTTCCACCACTTCGGTGATGTCGCCGGAGCGGCCCGACAGCACGAAGCGGGTCAGGCCCCGGTGCGCGAAAAAAGTCATCGGGAATGCCAGCACCGCCAGGATCAGCAACGGCCAGAAGCCGCCGACACCGGCGTTGATCGGCAGGAACAAGGTGCCGGCACCGATGGCCGTGCCGTACAGGCCGAGCATCCAGGTGGTGTCGAATTTGCTCCAGCCCTTGTGGGCGATTTCGTTGTTGCATGTGCGGTCTACAGCGGGATTCTCGGCAGCAGGTGTGCGTACATCGGTCATCGTTTTTGCCTCGTTATTATTCTTGCTCGGGCTCACGTGTTACGGGCGGTCAGGGAGCGCTCCTCAGCACTCCACCCAGCTCACGGCCAGGCCGCCCCGTGAAGTCTCTTTGTATTTGTCATGCATGTCGGCGCCGGTATCGCGCATGGTGCGGATCACCCGGTCGAGGGAAATGAAGTGTTTGCCGTCGCCGCGCAGGGCCATTTGCGTGGCGTTGATCGCCTTCACCGCAGCGATGGCGTTGCGCTCGATGCATGGCACCTGCACGAGCCCGCCGACCGGGTCGCAGGTCAGACCGAGGTTGTGTTCCAGGCCGATTTCGGCGGCGTTTTCCAGTTGTTCCGGCGTGGCGCCGAGCACATCGGCGAGCCCCGCAGCAGCCATCGCACAGGCAGAGCCGACTTCGCCCTGGCAGCCGACTTCGGCGCCGGAGATCGAAGCGTTTTTCTTGCACAGGATGCCGACCGCTGCCGCGCCCAGAAAGAACGCAACCACGTCATCGTCGGACGCATCCGGATTGAATTTCATGTAGTAGTGCAGAACGGCCGGGATGATCCCGGCGGCGCCGTTGGTCGGCGCGGTGACCATGCGCCCGCCGGCGGCGTTCTCTTCGTTGACGGCGAGGGCGAACAGATTGACCCACTCCATCGCCGACAGGGTCGAACTGATCACGTTCGGCTTGCCGATTTCCAGCAGGCTGCGGTGCAATTTCGCGGCACGACGCGGCACATTCAGACCGCCAGGCAGGACGCCTTCGTGACGCAGGCCCTGCTCGACGCATTCGCGCATCACCGACCAGATGTGCAGCAGGCCCTGACGGATTTCGGCGTCGCTGCGCCAGGCCCGTTCGTTGGCCATCATCAGTTCGGAAACCCGCAGGTTGTGCTGCTTGCACAGCGCCAGTAGTTCGACGGCGCTGGAGAATTCGTAAGGCAACTCGACGTCGCCGGCCGGCACTACACCGGATTCGGCTTCGTCCGCTTCGATGATGAAACCGCCGCCGACCGAGTAGTACGTTTGCTCGAACAGTTGCCCGGATGCACCGAAGGCTGTCAGCGACATGGCGTTCGGGTGGTAGGGCAGGCTCTCGTCCAGCAGCAGGAGATCGTGCTGCCAGTTGAAGGCGATCGAACGTTCACCGGCCAGAGACAGTTGGCCGGTTTCGCGCAGTTGCTGGATGCGCGGTTCGATGGTCGATGGATCGATGCTGTCCGGCCATTCGCCCATCAAGCCCATGACCGTCGCGCGGTCTGTGGCATGGCCGACACCGGTGGCCGAAAGCGAGCCGTACAAGCGGATTTCCACTCGCTGCACATCATTCAGCAAACGCTGGTCGATCAGGGCTTGGGCGAAGGTCGCGGCGGCGCGCATCGGGCCGACGGTGTGGGAGCTGGACGGGCCGATGCCGACTTTGAATAGATCGAAAACACTGATAGCCATGCTAAACCCTTACAAGCAATGGAGTAGGAATCGCTGCCATTTTTTGTAGGACAAGCGCAATGTCGGCGATACTGCCTGCCTCGCTACAACGTGACTAACGAAACTTCCTAAGTAAGCCTTTAGCAGGACTAAACCATGAGTCGTCAATTGCATGCCCAGACTTACGTCTGGCTGCAGGTGTTTTCCTGTGCCGCGCGGCACCTGTCATTCACCCGTTGTGCCGAAGAACTGCACATCACGCCGGGAGCGGTGAGTCAGCAAATCCGACAGCTGGAAGAGCGCCTGGGCTTTCGTCTGTTTCACCGTCGTGCGCGGGGTGTGGAGCTGAGTGCGGAAGGGCAGCGACTGGCGATTACGGTCAACGAGGCTTACGGCAGCATCGATGCGGAATTGCGTCGTCTTGATGCAGGGATGATCAGCGGGATTCTGCGGCTGCGCTCGATTCCGTCGTTCCTCAGCAAATGGCTGACCCCGCGCCTGCCGCGTCTGCAACAGCGTTATCCCGACATACAGCTGCGGCTGGTGGCCGAGGACAGCAGCGTGCCGTTACATGAAGGGGATTTCGACCTGGCCATCGACCTGAACGATGGCAGCTATCCGGGACTGTTATCCACAGCCTTGCTCGATGAGCAGATTTTTCCGGTGTGCGCGCCGGGCCTTCTGCGTGGGCGACCACCGCTGCATGGGCCGGCGGATCTGGTGCATTTCCCACTGTTGCACGACATCACTGCCTGGCGCGGCAGCTACGAATACGCGGAGTGGGAGTTTTATCTCAATGCCATCGGTTTCGAGGGCGCCGATGTGCGGCGCGGGCACACATTCAATCGCAACCACCTGACCATCGAAGCAGCGATTGCCGGTATGGGCGTGGCGATTGCCCGGCGCACGCTGCTCAACGACGAGTTGGAGCGGGGAACGCTGATTGTGCCGTTCGGGATTTCGGTGCCCAATCACAAGCGCTATGTCTTGCTCTACTCGCCGGGGGCGTTGAGCCATCCGGGTGTGCGGGCGGTGCATGACTGGCTGGTGGAAGAGGCGGGGATTTTTCGCAGCCTGCACCCGTTGGGTGATGGCCAATTGTGAGCAGATTTTTCGGGGTGGCGGGGCGATGCAACTCCCGACCTTACCAGCGCTTTGCTCGGTTGTCCGGCTTTTTTTGCGTATGAATATTTATCTTTTTTAAGGGGTTGAAATGTTCGTCCGGCGGGCCGATTGTTGTAATCAAGAGGTCACGAAATCCTGTTCCAGGCCTCTTGCGAGCTAGCTGAAATAAGGGATGAACTATGCAAATCCAAGTCAACAGCGACAACCATATTCAAAGCAGCAAACGACTGGAGGAGTGGGTACGCACCACAATTGAGAGCACGCTCGACCGTTATGAGGAAGACCTGACCCGTGTCGAAGTCCATCTGAGCGACGAGAACGGTGACAAGCCGGGTCCCCATGACTTGCGCTGCCAACTGGAAGCGCGGCCGAAAGGCCATCAACCGATTTCCGTCACCCACAAAGCCGATTCGCTGGAACAGGCGATCGATGGTGCAGCCGAAAAACTGGAGCACGCGCTGGAGCACCTGTTTGGCAAACTGCGCGGCAAACCGCGGGCCGCTGTGGTGCCATTCACAAGCAAAGCCAATGACAAGCTGTTGGCGGAAGAGTTTGACGAAAACGAACAGGCAGCGATCAACAGTTGATGCGCTGATTTTCCAAGCCACCCAATGAGAAAGGGCCTGCAATTGCAGGCCCTTTCTGTTTTCGGCAGGGATCAGAAAGCAACGGAAGTCTGCACGTACACCGTGCGCGGCTCACCGACATACTTGCCTTTGTTGTTGTCATCGAACGAACGGGTGAAGTACTGGGTGTTGAAGATGTTCTTCACCCCCACCGCCACGTTCAGGTCCGACAACTGCGGGCCGAAGTCTTGGCGTAAGTGGCGTAGACATCGAAGCCGGCCAGCGCCGGGCTCAAGTCGTCGAGAGCGTAATTGACGCTGGTCTCGATGCCCTGATGCCGGGTTTCACCACGGGCGATCACCGAGTCGTTGGTCTGGTTGCTTTCGTACTGGTTGTCGAAGTTGATCAGGAATGCGCCGATCTCCGCTCGCAGCGCACCGTTGTCGTAACGGGTACCGACTTCCCAGGTGCGGGCCTTTTCCGGTTTCACTTATTCGCATTGTTGGGCTGTCAGTGATGCCCGGCAATCAGACTCTTTTGCGTATGAGAATATTTATCATTAATATCGCATGCCTGCCGTCCCGGTCTGTTGACCGGGCGTTAACCGTTTCAGGGTCGAAACATGAAAGCCAAACTCGCCACTCTCCCCATGTCCTATCGTCTGGCCGTCACTTCGCGGGTGCTCGCGGCGGTGCTTGGCGGCTATCTGGTCGCGGCGCTGGCCAGTGTCACGCTGACACTGTGGTTGCCGCTGAACCGCGCCGAAGCGGTTGTCACCGGCATGACCGTTTCGTTTCTGGTCTATCTGGTGGCGGTGCTCTGGTGTTTCGCCTGTCGTACGGCGTGGTCGGCGTGGGTCGGTCTGCTGGTGCCGAGCGTGATCCTGGCGACCGTGTCCGGGGCTGCGCGCGGTCTGGGGCTGGCATGAAAGAAGGCTTTCGGCAGGCGATGGCCTGGCTGCACACCTGGACCGGGCTGGTCTTTGGCTGGCTATTGTTCGCGATTTTCCTGACCGGAACCCTGGCCTATTTCAAGGATGAAACCAGTCACTGGATGCGGCCGGAGATCGTCGCCCATCCATTGGATGCCGAAAAAAGCCTGACGCTGGCCCAGCAGTATCTGCAACAACAAGCCCCCGACGCCACACGCTGGATCATCGGTTTGCCCGACGCCCGCGATCCCGGCCTGAGCGTGGGCTGGCAGCAGTCGCCCGCCAGGCCCGGCGAACGCGGCGCATTCATCCGCAAGACCCTCGACGCAGAGACCGGTGCCGAAGTACAGGCCCGGGAAAGCATGGGCGGCGAGTTCTTCTATCGCTTCCATTTCCAGCTGCAAATGCCTTACCCGTGGGGCCGCTGGCTCTCGACCATCGCCGCCATGGTGATGTTCGTCGCGCTGATCACCGGGATCATCACCCACAAGAAAATCTTCAAGGACTTCTTCACCTTCCGCCCGCGCAAGGGCCAGCGTTCGTGGCTCGACGGGCACAATGCGGTGGGCGTGCTGGTGCTGCCGTTTCATCTGATGATCACCTACAGCAGCTTGGTGATTTTCATGTCGATGGTGATGCCGGCAAGCATTCTGGCTTCGTACGGCGACAACGTCCGGGCGTTTTACGACGAGGTATTTCCCGCCTCCAATATTCCCGAGCGAGCCAATCAACCGGCGACACTGGCACCGCTGGCGTCCCTTGTGCTGGCGGCCAGCGAGCAATGGTCGGGCGGGCATGTCGGACGTATCAGCGTCAACAATCCGGGCGACGCCAATGCCTCGGTGGTGATGTCCCGCGCGAGCTCCGACCGTGTGGTGAACGACTCCGGTAGCGCCGTAACCTTCAACGGTGTCAGCGGACAAATCATTGGCAGCGTGCCTGAGCAGCCAATGGCGATGGCGATTGCCGGCAGTTTCTACGGGTTGCACATGGGCCACTTTGCTGGGCCGGTGTTGCGTTGGCTGTATTTCATCTGCGGTCTGGCGGGCACGGCGATGATTGGTACCGGGCTGGTGATCTGGCTCGGCAAGCGTCAGCTTAAACACGCCAAAACCGGTGTGATGCCTTTCGAATTGCGGCTGGTTGAAGTGTTGAACATCGCCAGCATGGCCGGGCTGGTGGCAGCGATTGCCGTGTTCTTCTGGGCCAATCGTCTGCTGCCGGTGAGTCTGGCCGGGCGTGCCGATTGGGAAGTGAACGCGTTCTTTATCACCTGGGGGCTGAGCGTGGCCCATGCGATGTTGCGGCCGGGGCGCAAGGCCTGGGTCGAACAGCTGTCGCTGGGGGCCGCGTTGTTTGTCGCGGTGCCGGTTCTCAATGGCCTGACCACGCCTTATCACCTCGGCGTGACAGTGCCCGAAGGCGACTGGGTCTTGGCCGGTTTTGACCTGACGTGTCTGGGCAGCGGACTCTTCCTGGCCTGGGCCGCCCGGAAAATGCAGCGCGCCGGGCACTCCGTCAGCGTGATAAAACCGGTCCGCGAAAAGACCCGGCCGATCACCCTTGAGCAAGGGGCGAATTGAATGTTGCTTGCGCTGTTGCTTTGCTATTGCGCATTCACCGCGCTGTGCCTGGCGATGCCCCGGCATCACGAAGAACTGCTGGGCCACAAACCTTCAGCTCGCCTTCGTCAAGGTCTGAAACTGGCGGGCTGGTTGTTGTTGGGGTTGTCGCTCTGGGCGGCGGTTTCCATGAAAGGCTGGAGCTTCGGCCTGGTCCACTGGTGCGCGGTATTGATGCTCAGTGCGTTGACGCTGGTGCTGTTGTTGCCCTATCGCCCGCGTCTGGCATTGACCATGGCCGGACTGAGCCTGCTCGCCAGCCCGGTCGCTGCGTGGGTCTTGAACTGACATGCTGATCGGCCATCCTCCCGAACACCGCGACGACGAACCCCATGGCGCCCGTGCGCATTTTCTTCAGGTGTTCCTGTCCCAGCGTTCGCAGATGGAAGCGCTGGTGAACCGGCGCGTCGGTTGCCGGGCGACGGCGGCGGATCTGGTGCAGGACCTGTTCCTGCGTTTCTGGCGTCGGCCGTTGGTGCAGGTCGAAGAGCTCAGCACTTATCTGTTGCGTTGTGCCGGCAATATCGCCATCGATCATTTGCGCAGTGAAGGCGCGCGGGTGCGGGTCAACGAAGGCTGGCAACCGGATGAGCCCGACAGCAGCGCCAGCGAACCGCAGGCGGCGCTCGAAGCGGGCAACGATTTGCGCCACGTCGAAGCGGCGTTGCGTGCGTTGCCCGAACGCACGCGGCAGATCTTTTTGCTCAATCGCATCCACGGGCGCAAGTACTCCGAGATCGCTAGGGCCATGGGCCTGTCCCAAAGCGCTGTGGAAAAACATATGATGCGCGCCCTCGAGGCCTGCAAGGCCAGCCTGCGCGAACCCGCGCCACGCCTGCCAGGGAAAGCACCGTGAACAACACCGACCGCGTCATCCCGACGCCCGCTCAGGAACAGGCCGCTTTCGCCTGGCTGAGCCTGCTGCACGATCACCCGAGCACCGGTGATCAATTGACCTTCAGCCAGTGGCTGCACGCTGACCCGGCCCACGCCGAGGCCTATGCCCAGGCGCAAGTGGTGTGGGAATTGAGCGAAGAGCCGGCGCGCACCTTGGCCGGCGAAGACGCGCTGGCATTGCAGGGTTTGCTTGATGCGATGGACCGGCCGCGCCGTGTACCGCTGCGACGCTGGACTGGCGCGCTGGCGATGGCGGCCTGTCTGCTGTTGATGATCAGCCTCGGGACAGGTTGGCAGCCGCAGCGCTGGATCGATGATCTGGGCGCCGATTACGTGTCGGCACCGGGCGAGATCCGCACCGTGACCCTGGCCGATCAATCGCAGGTGACGCTGGACGCGGATAGCGCCATCGCGGTGAATTTCAATCACGGCGAGCGGCATGTGCAATTGCGCCGCGGCGCCGGATTTTTCAGCGTGACCCACACCGGTGATCCTTTTGTGGTCGAGGCCGAGAAGGGCCGGGCGCGGGTGCTCGGCACGCAGTTCGAAGTGCGCCTGCAACCTCATGGCGCGCAGGTCACCGTGCTGTCAGGACGCGTCGGTGTGACGGCGGCGCGTGATGCCGAGCAGCAGATTCTCACCGCCGGCCAGCAAGTGGCGTACGGCGCAGGCACTGCGGAAAAACTGCATGCCGTAGACAGCGAAACGCAGTTGGCGTGGCGTCAGGGCTGGCTGACTTACTACAAGTCGACACTGGCCGATGTGGTGCAGGATCTTCGCCGCTATTACCCCGGACGGATCGTGTTGCTCAACGACGAACTGGGCGCACGAAAGGTCAGCGGCAGCTTTCCGAGCAAGGATCCGCAAGCCGTTTTGAATTCCCTGCAAGGGGTTCTGGGATTCGAGCAGCATCAAGTGCTGGGGCATCTGATAATTCTTCGCTGACTTTGCTGGCCCCTTCGCGAGCAAGCTCGCTCCCACAGGGAGTGCATTCCAAGGTGGGAGGTGGGAGTGAGCTTGCTCGCGAAGGCGTCGGCAGCGACAACGAAAATATTTTCAACTTTGTGGTGAGGTAAACCCGGACGCCATCCGTGTAGTGACTGAAACTGCGAGTCATTCGCATCCGTTGCGGTTCTACACAGGTCATGAGCAATGAAGTCCAGGGCAAAATCGGGTTTGGTCAAACAGTGGTTAGGCGTTTCGGCCTTGGGTTTTTCGGCGTTGGCCCTGTTGCCGGTGAGCGTGGCGCTGGCCGCTGAAACAGTCAGCAGTCAGCCGCAAAAGCAATTCAGTTTTTCTCTGGCAGCCAAGCCGCTGCCTCAGGCCCTGAGTGATTTCAGCCGCGTCACCGGACAGAGCGTGGTCTACACCGATGAGGCGCCTTACGGTCTGACCGCTCCAGCGCTCAACGGCCAGATGAGTGTCGAACAGGCGCTGCAACGTCTGCTCACAGGCTCCGGCCTGACCTTCCGTCGCACCGACAGCCATACCCTGGCGCTCGAACCGCAACCGACCGCAGGCGCATTGAACCTCGGCGCGACCACCATCACCTCGGTGGCCAACCAGCCGATGAGTTATCAGCCACCGGAAACCAGTTCGGTGATGCGTTCTTCCGCTTCGCTGCAGGAAATTCCGCAGACCGTCAACGTGATCCCGGCCCAGGTCATTCGCGATCAGGCACCCCGCAATCTCGATGACGCCCTGGCCAACGTCAGCGGCATTACCCAGGGCAACACTTTGGGCAGTACCCAGGATTCGGTGATGACCCGTGGCTTCGGCGATAACCGCAACGGCTCGATCATGCGCGACGGCATGCCGGTGGTGCAGGGCCGTGGCTTGAACGCGACCGTTGATCGCGTCGAAGTGCTCAAGGGACCGGCCTCGCTGCTCTACGGGATTCAGGATCCGGGCGGCGTGGTCAACATGGTCAGCAAGAAGCCCGAACTGACCCAGTACAACGCCCTGACGCTGCGCGGCTCGACCTACGGCGACGGCAAGAATGGCAGCGGCGGCTCCTTCGACAGCACTGGCGCACTGGGGGATTCCGGCCTCGCGTATCGCATGGTGCTCGATCACGAAGACGAAGATTACTGGCGCAACTTCGGCACGCATCGTGAAACCCTGATCGCGCCGTCGCTGGCCTGGTATGGCGAGCGAACCAAGCTGTTGTTCGCCTACGAGCATCGAGAATTTCTGACGCCATTTGATCGCGGAACCCTGATCGACCCACGCACCAACCATCCGCTGGACATCTCGCGCAACGAGCGCCTCGACGAAAAATTCAACGACATGGAAGGGCGCTCGGATCTCTATCACTTCGAGGCCGACCACGAACTCAACGACGACTGGAAAGCCCATTTCGGCTATAGCTGGAACCGCGAAACCTACGATGCCAGCCAGGTTCGCGTCACCGCGATCGACACCAAAAAAGGCACGCTGACCCGCAGCATGGATGGCACCCGAGGCGCGATCAGCACCGACCGTTTCACCACCGCCAGCCTCGAAGGCAAGGTCAACGTGCTGGGCATGCAACATGACCTGGTGTTCGGCGTCGACGACGAATACCGCAAGATCTATCGCGCCGACCTGATCCGCCAGAAAAGCCTGAGCACCTTCAGTTACGTCAACCCGGTCTACGGCCGTGAAGTTGAAGGCACCACCGTCAGCCCGGCGGACAGCGCGCAGACCGATCTGCTGCGCAGCGATTCGGTGTTCCTGCAGGACTCGATCCACCTCAACGACCAGTGGATCCTGGTAGCTGGCGGGCGTTTCCAGGAGTACGACCAGTACGCCGGCAAAGGCGTGCCGTTCAAGGCCAACACCGACAGCAACGGCCAGAAGTGGGTGCCGCGCGCAGGTCTGGTGTATCGCTACACCGACGAACTGTCGTTCTACGGCAGCTACACCGAATCGTTCAAACCCAACTCGACCATCGCCCCGCTGAGCGGCAGCAGTACCGTGCTCGACGGCAGCATCGCGCCGGAAGAAGCCAAATCCTGGGAGCTGGGCGCACGTCTGGATATACCGGGACGCATCACCGGCAACGTCGCGCTGTTCGACATCAAGAAACGCAACGTGCTGGTGGCCAACGCCGAAGGCCCGACCACGATCTACAGCGCCGCCGGTGAAGTACGCTCCCGTGGTCTGGAAGTCGATCTGACCGGCCAGCTCAGCGACCGCTGGAGCATGATCGGCAGCTACGCCTACACCGACGCCGAGGTCACGGAAGATCCGGACTACAAAGGCAACCGGCTGCAAAACGTGGCGAAGAATAGCGGCTCGTTGTCGGCGGTCTATGACTTCGGCAGCGTGATCGGTGGCGATCAGCTTCGGGTCGGTGCCGGAGCGCGCTATGTCGGTGAACGAGCGGGTAACGCGGTGAATGATTTCGATCTTCCGAGCTACACCGTGGCCGATGCGTTCGCCACTTACGACACCCGGGTTGAGGGGCAGAAGGTCAAGTTCCAGCTCAACGTGAAGAACCTGTTCGACCGCACTTACTACACCTCGGCGGCGAGCCGGTTCTTCGTGTCGATGGGCGATTCGCGGCAGATTTCGTTGTCGAGCACCCTGGAGTTCTGATCAGCGCAAAAACGCCTGGCGATACTCGCCGGGCGTTCCACCCAGCACCTGGCGAAAGCGGTTGGTGAAGTGGCTGGCGCTGGCAAATCCGCACGCCAGAGCAATCTCCCCCAGCGGCAACGCCGTTGCGCGCAACAACTCCCGCGCCCGGCTCAAGCGCCGCGCCAGCACGTACTGATGTGGCGGCAAGCCAAAACTCACCCGGAACATCCGCGCAAAGTGGTATTCCGACAACGCACACAACCCCGCCAGTTGCCCGAGGCTGATCGGCTCGGCCAATTGGCTGTCGATGAATTCCGCCAGTTGCCGGCGTTGATGCGGCGCCAGCCCACCCTTGAGGCGCAAGCCCTGACGTACGCCGACCTGACTCAGCAAGGTATGGCTGATCAATTCGTGGGCCAGGCTACTGGTCAGTAAACGCTCGCCGGGTTCGTCCCAGTTCAGCGTCAGCAACTGGCGAAACCGTCGGGCCTGTTGCGGATCCTCCAGAAAAGTCTGTTCGCGCAACTGCATTTCCCGTGGCTCGCGGTCCAGCAGCGTCACGCAACCGAGGGCAAATTGTTCGGCGCTGAAATACAGGTGGGCCAGACGAATATCACCGTTGATGACCCAACCCGATTCATGGTCGGCCGGCAGGATGCACAACTTGTCCGGGCCACCCTTGATAGCGGGTTCGCCACGGCGGAAGGTACCGGTGCCGCCAGCGATGTAGCAGGAGAGGGTGTGATGGCTTGGCGCTTCATATTCCTGGGCGTCGTGGTGATTGGTCCACAAAGCTGCAGACAAGCCGTCACCCAGTTCGGCGCTGTGCACAAGGCGTGCATTGGGCGAATTGTTGAGCGCTTGAAAGACTTGCAGGGTATCGATGGCGGCCATGATCGGTTCTCTTCAACGCCTTGCATCCTACTCCCTGGATTTCGCGCTGGCAGCCTGCGCACCGACAAAAGCGCAAGTTTATGCAAGCGAGGGGCGAGGGCACAGGCGGACACTGAAAGCCAATCAAGGAGTGTCTGCCATGAACCTGTCGTTGTATCTGTTGACCGTGCTGATCTGGGGCACCACCTGGATCGCCCTGAAGTGGCAACTGGGCGTGGTGGCGATTCCGGTGTCGATCGTCTATCGCTTCGGTCTCGCCGCGCTGGTGCTGTTTGCGCTGTTGCTGCTCAGCCGTCGCCTGCAACCGATGAACCGGCGCGGGCATTTGATCTGTGTGGCGCAGGGCTTGTGCCTGTTCTGCGTCAACTTCATGTGTTTCCTGACCGCCAGTCAGTGGATTCCCAGCGGTCTGGTGGCGGTGGTGTTTTCCACCGCGACCTTGTGGAACGCGCTGAATGCGCGGGTGTTCTTCGGCCAGCGTATCGCGCGCAATGTGCTGATGGGTGGGGCGCTGGGGCTGTGTGGTCTGGGCCTGTTGTTCTGGCCCGAACTGGCCGGGCATCACGCCAGTCCGCAAACCCTGCTCGGCCTTGGCCTGGCACTCTGCGGCACCTTGTGTTTTTCGGCGGGCAACATGTTGTCGAGCCTGCAACAGAAGGCCGGTCTCAAGCCGCTGACTACCAATGCGTGGGGCATGGCTTACGGTGCAGCGATGCTGTCGGTGTGGTGCCTGGTCAAAGGCATTCCGTTCGAGATGGAATGGACGTCGCGCTACATCGGCGCTCTGCTGTACCTGGTCATCCCCGGTTCGGTGATCGGTTTCACCGCGTACCTGACGCTGGTCGGTCGCATGGGGCCGGAACGCGCAGCTTATTGCACCGTGCTGTTCCCGGTGGTGGCGCTGAACGTTTCGGCCTTTGCCGAAGGCTATCAATGGACGGCGCCGGCATTGGTGGGTCTGGTGCTGGTGATGTTGGGCAATGTGTTGGTGTTTCGCAAACCCAAACCCGACATTGCCATGGTCGCCAAACCTGCACATTGAATATTGAATGTTCAACTGTCGACTTTCATTACCAGAAAGATAAGTGCCGGTAATAGAAAGTCGACAATGCTTTGTGCCCACTTCATGGCATTCCAGTCTTCTGATTGATCCATGTCGAACCATTCAATGCCAATGACTTGCAGGCAAAAATAATAAATAAACAGCGCCACGAGAAATCCCAGTACGGCATATTTCTTGGCTTCATGAAACTGCTCGTCTGATGCATTTATATTCTTTGCAAGTTGATAGCCTCCCAACAGGCAGGCTGAAGTAAATATGGTCTCCAGTGTCATGATCATCCAGTAGATCCGGTGATGCATCATTTCCGAGTTGATCGACCGGTACATCAAATGGCTGCCTGTCGTATCCATGCTCAGGATATGACCAAGGTAAATGTAGTTTGAGTTGTAATCGGTGGCGTTGCTGAAAACAATCAGGGCGCCCAGAATACCTACCATGAAAACGATTGCAACTTTACTTCTTCGAATAAGTTGGGAGGTTTTAAGATAAGTCATTATTGATTCTCCGTGAGTAGTGTCTGTCCGTTGGCAGATGACTCTCGGGATTCTATAGCGAGTATAAAGAAGTTGGGTGAGGAGTCGTTTTCAAGTTGTGTAGTTAAAGGGGGTTAATAACTTCAGGCCATTTGGGAAACAGGTTTAAAACAGACGGGGCCGGGAAACTTTTACTCCAGCCCCGTGGATCGTCAGTCCTTCCAGACTTGCGGATTAACCAGATCCTGCGGCCGTTCGCCGAGCAGGGCGCTGCGCAGATTGGCCAGCGCACGGTTGGCCATGGCTTCACGGGTTTCATTGGTGGCCGAGCCGATGTGCGGCAGGGTGACAGCGTTTTTCAGCTGGAACAGCGGCGATTCGGCCAGCGGTTCTTTTTCGTAGACGTCGAGGCCGGCGCCGCGAATGCGGTTGTTCTGCAACGCTTCGATCAGTGCCGGCTCGTCGACCACGGGGCCGCGGGAGATGTTCACCAGAATCGCGTCCGGCTTCATCAGCGCCAGTTCGCGATGACTGATCAAGTGGCGGGTTTTGTCGCTCAGTGGCACGACAAGGCAGACGAAATCGGCTTCGGCCAGCAGTTGGTCAAGGCTGCGGAACTGCGCGCCGAGTTCCTGTTCCAGTCCGGTCTTGCGGCTGTTGCCGCTGTAGAGAATCGGCATGTTGAAGCCGAAGCGGCCGCGACGGGCGACGGCGGCGCCGATGTTGCCCATGCCGACGATGCCCAGAGTCTTGCCGTATACGTCGCAGCCGAACAGCGATGCGCCGACGCTGGCCTGCCATTGGCCGGCCTTGGTCCAGGCGTCCAGTTCGGCGACGCGGCGGGCGCTGCTCATGATCAGGGCGAAGGCCAGGTCAGCGGTGCTTTCGGTGAGGACGTCCGGGGTGTTGGTGAGCATGATCCCGCGTTCGTTGAAGTAGGCGAGGTCGTAGTTGTCGTAGCCGACGGAGACGCTGGAGACCACTTCGAGTTTTGCGGCGTTTTCCAGTTGGGCCTTGCCGAGTTTGCGTCCGACGCCGATCAGGCCGTGGGCGTGGGGCAGGGCTTCGTTGAACTGGGCGTTGATGTCGCCGTTTTTCGGGTTGGGGACGATGACGTCGAAGTCCTGTTGCAGACGTTCGATCATGGGTGGGGTGATTCGGCTGAAGGCCAGGACTGTTTTTTTCATTGGCATTGGGCTCGGGCTTGGCGGCTTACGTGATTGCCAAGCAAGCTAACATTTTCTGTTTGGAGTTGTCTTGGCGGCCTTTGGGCCGACCAGAATTTTGGGGTTTTGGGTTTATATCCGTTTTTTCGGATGTTGCGGATTATGGTTCCGCCCTTACGGCGGGTCACTTTTGACAAACGCCTCAAAAGTAACCAAAAAGGCTTGGCCCCTGCGTTCGGCACCTCGCTGTGGCTCGGTGTTCCTTCGTTCCGGGATTGATCCGGGGGGCATCGCCTACGGTTTGCTTCGCTGCACCTCCTCTCGATGTGTTTGGCTTCGCCAAACGGTCGCTTCGCTCCCACCCCCGGATCAATCCCTACACTCAGCCTTCCGATGGGGCCGGTACGTCAAGAGCGGTACTCGAGCTAACGCTCATTGTGTTGAGTGGTGGGAAGCGGAAAGCAGAAGCAGAAAGCAGAAGCAGAAGCAGAAAGCAGAAAGCAGAAAGCAGAAAGCAGAAAGCGGACTGCTTTTGCTTTGATCGTTCCCACGCTCCGCGTGGGAATGCAGCCCGGGACGCTCTGCGTCCCAATCGATCTGCCAGCGAATGCAGTCGGCGCTGGCAGGTCGGTTTTGTCGGAACGGCTTAGCTGTGTGTTGGGCAACGCTGAACTTCGACGTTGTCCAGCACCCGATTCACCGCCAGTTCCGCCAGCATGATTACTTGCTGAATACCCAGGATGCGGTGCCGCTGCGGTGTGTCGAAAAAAGCCGCTACATCACTGGCCATGGCACTGGCGGTGGCCAGGGATTCGCAGGCGTGGGCCAGCAGGCTTTCGTCGTCCATGTCCGGGGCGACCTGGAACATCTTGCTTGGTCGGCGACTGGAGCATTTTTTCGGGAAGGGGTTGAGGTGATGGTCGAGGGCGCGTTCGGCAGCCTCGTGGAGTTTTTTTGAATCGGCGGACTCGTAGGGCGAGGTGTCGTTGGTTTCAGGGGGATTCGGAGTAAGTTTTTTCATGGCATAGATCCTTAAGTCTTGGAGGAGCTGCCATTCTTCGTTTTCCAGGCGAAAGAGGTGGCAGCTGTACGCGGACTGGAAAAACCGGAAAGGATCAAACCCGGCAGACCCGGAGGTCTCCCACGTACAGCTACCATAACGTCGCGAAAAAACGCCGCATTATGTCATGGGCTGTGATCCTGAACTTCGGGTTTTCCAGACCCGGCCGCCGATGCGTCAGCGACCCCAAAAGCCTATCCACCTCGTTTCCGAGGGACAACCGACACGACTTGTCGGAAACATCCGCCAAAAACCAGCCCGTCTGTAGGACGGCCAAGTCAATTCGCCACCCGAGCCCCCGCCAGACTTCCACTCATTTCATAAGCCGCCAGTTCCGCCTGATGCCCCGCCAATATCTCCGGCAACGAGCCACGCAGGTACTCGACCCAGGTCTTGATCTTCGCATCCAGATACTGCCGCGACGGGTAGATCGCATACAGGTTCAGTTCCTGCGAGCGGTAGTTGGGCATGACCCGTACCAACGAGCCATTGCGCAGGCCTTCAATGGCGGCGTACACCGGCAACACGCCGACGCCCATCCCGCTGGTGATCGCGGTTTTCATCGCGTCGGCGGAGTTGACCAGGAACGGCGAGCTGTTGATGGTGACCATTTCCTGGCCGTCCGGGCCGTCGAAGGCCCATTTTTCCAGGGGGATCACCGGGCTCACCAGGCGCAGGCAGGCGTGGTTCAGCAGGTCGCTGGGTTTTTGTGCGCAGCCGTTGGCTTTCACATAGGCCGGGGAGGCGCAGACGATGCTGTAGGTGATGCCCAGACGTTGCGAGACGAAGCCTGAGTCCGGCAGCTCGCGAGCGAGGACGATGGACACGTCGTAGCCTTCGTCGAGCAGGTCCGGCACGCGGTTGGCCATGGTCAGGTCGAAGGTCACGTCCGGGTGGGTCTTGCGGTAGCGGGCGATGGCGTCGATCACGAAGTGCTGGCCGATGCCGGTCATGGTGTGCACTTTCAACTGACCGGCCGGGCGCGCGTGGGCTTCGCTGGCTTCGGCTTCGGCCTCTTCGACGTAGGCCAGGATCTGCTCGCAGCGCAGCAGGTAGCGCTTGCCGGCTTCGGTGAGTGCGATGCGCCGCGTCGTGCGGTTCAGCAGGCGGGTTTGCAGGTGGGCCTCAAGGTTGGAGACCGCGCGCGAGACGTTGGCGGTGGTGGTGTCGAGTTGCACGGCGGCGGCGGTGAAGCTGCCGGCTTCGGCCACGCAACTGAAGGCGCGCATGTTTTGCAATGTGTCCATGGGGTGCTCTCAAGGGAGATGGCAAATTGTGACACGAAGTTTCAGGGGCTGAGACCCCCGACCAAGGGATTATCTCGTTAACCGTAACAAAGATTCGCAGAAAACCCAGCTTATCGCCGTTCAGGGCGCCCCCTAGAATTGCGCCCACCTCGAAACATCTCCCACCTCAGGAATTCGCAGCAGTGCCGCGTCGCATCAACAGAGCGCTTTTGCCGCTCAGTGTTCTGGCTTTTTCGTTAGGTCTTGGCGGCTGCATCGGAACCGGAGGGATTGCCCCGCAGGGCAAGGCTCTGGAGGCCAATGAACTGGCCACCGACGAGGCCATCGCCCACGCCGCCCGTGACGCAAACTGGCCCACCGCCCAATGGTGGCAAGCCTACGGCGACCCGCAACTCAACCGCTGGATCGACCTTGCCCTGCAAGGCAGCCCGACCCTGGCGATGGCCGCTGCGCGAGTGCGTCAGGCACGGTCCATGGCCGGTGTCGCCGAAGCCGCCGAGTCGTTGCAGATCAATGGCGAGTCGACCCTCAAACGTCACAACTGGCCGACCGACCAGTTCTATGGCCCCGGTGAGCTGGCCAATACCACGACTTGGGACAACAACGCCGCGCTGGGTTTCAGTTACGCCCTCGACCTCTGGGGCCGTGAAAGCAACAGCACCGAGCGGGCCGTCGATCTGGCGCACATGAGCGCTGCCGAGGCGCGGCAGGCGCAACTCGAATTGCAGAACAACATCGTGCGCGCCTACATCGAGCTGTCGCTGCATTACGCCCAGCGCGACATCGTCGCGGCGACGCTCAAGCAGCAACAGCAGATTCTCGATTTGGCGCAGAAACGCCTGAGCGGCGGGATCGGTACGCACTTCGAAGTCAGTCAGGCTGAAACCCCGCTGCCGGAAACCCATCGGCAACTGGATGCGCTGGACGAGGAAATCGCCCTGAGCCGCAACCAGATTGCGGCACTGGCCGGCAAAGGGCCGGGCGCCGGCGCGCAGTTGCAGCGTCCGACCCTGTCCCTCGGCGCGGCGCTGAAACTGCCGTCGGCATTGCCCGCCGAACTGCTCGGCCAGCGCCCGGACGTGGTTGCCAGTCGCTGGCAAGTGGCGGCGCAGGCGCGCGGGATCGATGTGGCGCATGCCGGGTTTTATCCCAACGTCGATCTGGTCGGCAGCCTCGGCTACATGGCCACCGGCGGCGGGGCGCTGGAGTTTCTGACCGGCAAGAAGCTCAACTACAGCGTCGGGCCGGCGATCTCGCTGCCGATCTTCGACGGCGGGCGACTGCGTGCCGAACTCGGTGAGGCCTCGGCGGGCTATGACATCGCCGTCGCGCATTACAACCAGACCCTGGTCAATGCGCTGAAGAACATCTCCGACCAGTTGATCCGCCGCGAGTCGATGGACAAGCAGCAGACGTTCGCCGCCGAATCCGTGGCCACCGCGCAGAAGACTTACGACATCGCGATGATCGCCTACCAGCGCGGCCTCACCGATTACCTCAACGTGCTCAACGCCCAGACCCTGCTGTTCAAACAGCAACAGGTTCAGCAGCAGGTGCAGGCGGCGCGCTTGAGCGCCCATGCGGAACTGGTGACGGCATTGGGCGGCGGTCTTGGCGCGGGTAAAGACGTGCCGACCACCGAACAGACCGCCGCCCCGAAAACCCCGGTTCTCCTGCGTTGAAAACACAATCTGTGGGAGCGAGCTTGCTCGCGAAGCGGGAGTGTCAGCCAGCACACATGTCGGCTGATACACCGCATTCGCGAGCGAGCTCGCTCCCACAGGGTATGGGTCCGACCTGAAACTCATTGAGCATAATTGAATGACTCCCTTGCCCGCACCCTTGCGCTGGCTCTACTCCCTGGAATGGCGCCGGGGTTTCTTCGAATGGGCACGCAGCGACGGCGTGACCTGGGTCTACATCTTCAAGGTGTTGATCGCCGCATTCCTGACCCTGTGGCTGGCGATGCGCCTGGAACTGCCGCAACCGCGCACGGCGATGATCACGGTGTTCATCGTCATGCAGCCGCAGAGCGGCCAGGTGTTCGCCAAGAGTTTCTATCGCTTCCTCGGCACCCTGGCCGGGTCGGCGATGATGGTCACGCTGATTTCCCTGTTCGCCCAGAACACTGAATTGTTCCTCGGTTCGCTGGCGATCTGGGTCGGCGTCTGCTCGGCCGGCGCCGCCCGTTGCCGCAACTTCCGCGCCTACGGTTTTGTGTTGGCCGGGTATACGGCGGCGATGGTCGGCCTGCCGGCGCTCGCCCATCCCGATGGCGCGTTCATGGCGGCGGTGTGGCGGGTGCTGGAGATTTCGCTGGGGATTCTCTGCTCGACGCTGGTCAGCGCCGCGATCCTGCCGCAAACCGCCAGCGCGGCGATGCGCAACGCTTTGTATCAGCGCTTCGGCGTGTTCGCCCTGTTCGTCACCGACGGCTTGCGCGGGCGCAGCAAGCCGGAGTCGTTCGAGGCCAGCAACGTGCGCTTCATCGCCGAAGCGGTGGGGCTGGAAGGGCTGCGCAGCGTGACCGTGTTCGAAGACCCGCACATGCGTCGGCGCAACGGTCGTCTCAGTCGCCTGAACAGCGAGTTCATGGGCATCACCACCCGGTTCAACGCCTTGCATCAGTTGCTCGAGCGTCTGCGCGTCAATGACGAAGCGCATGTCGTGGCGGCGATCAAACCGGGCCTGCAGGATCTGGCCGAAGTGCTCGACGGGTTCAGCGGCCGCGCCCTGACCAGCCCGGACGCGGCGCGTCTGGCGCTCGCGCTCGCGGCGTACAAGGAAGGCTTGCCGGCGCGGGTGCGCAGCCTGCGGGCGATCTTTCAGGAGAGCGAACCGAGCGACGCCGAGCAACTGGATTTCCACACCGCGTACGAGCTGCTCTATCGCTTCGTCGATGACCTGCACAGTTATGCACAGACCCACGCCTCGCTGGCCGACCACAGCCACGAACGCGAGCGCTGGGACGAGCCGTTCACCCCGCAGACCAGTTGGTGGGCCGCAGCAGCTTCGGGGATTCGTGCTGCGTTCATCCTGGTCGTGCTCGGCAGTTACTGGGTTGCCACCGCGTGGCCGAGCGGCGCGACCATGACCCTGATCGCTGCCGCCACCGTGGGCCTGTCGGCGGCGACACCGAACCCGAAACGCATGGCGTTTCAAATGGCGTGCGGCACGTTTCTGGGGGCGCTGATCGGCTTCGTCGAAATGTTTTTCATCTTCCCGTGGATCGATGGTTTCCCGCTGCTGTGCGTGATGCTTGCGCCGGTGATCGTGCTCGGCTCGTTCCTCACTTCGCGGCCGCAATACGCCGGTGTCGGTCTTGGCTTGCTGATCTTTTTCAGCACCGGTTCGGTGCCGGACAACCTGACCATCTACAACCCCTACACCTTCATCAACGACTACATCGCCATGGTCATGGGCATGCTGGTCTGCGCGGCGGCGGGGGCGATCATTCTGCCGCCGAACAGCCGCTGGCTGTGGCAGCGTCTGGAACAGGATTTGCGCGGGCAAGTGGTGTACGCGATCAGCGGCAAACTCAAGGGTCTGGCGTCGAGTTTCGAAAGCCGTACCCGCGACTTGATGCATCAGGCTTACGGTCTGGCGGCCGGTCAGCCGCTGGTGCAGAAAAACCTCTTGCGCTGGATGTTCGTGGTGCTGGAAGTCGGCCACGCGATCATCGAGCTGCGCAAGGAACAGGCGATCCTGCCGGTGCATCCGGCCTATGCCGAATCGCAGCCATGGCGCCAGGCAATCCGGGTCATGGGGCGCTCGCTGGTGCGCCTGTTCCTGCAACCGAACTCGAGCAATCTGGAACGTGCGCTGGTGGCGGTCGATCACGCGATCAGCCGGGTCGCCGCCACTGACGAACCGTTCGCACCGCACTTCGATACCTCGGCCCTGCGGCGGGTGAAAAGCTACCTGCACTTCATCCGCACCTCGTTGCTCGACCCGCAATCGCCCCTTGCTGCCTACGCCATCGCCAAGCCCGAAGGACTTGCCCATGCCTCGTGAAATCGCCTTCCACGGCGTGTACATGCCGACCATGACCCTGATGTTTTTCATCGCCGCGGCACTGGCCTGGGCGCTGGATCGGTTCTTGTCCGGGTTCGATCTGTACCGCTTCTTCTGGCACCCGGCGCTGCTGCGCCTGAGCCTGTTTTCCTGTCTGTTCGGCGCGATGGCGCTGACTGTCTACCGTTGAGTCTGAGAATTGTCCCGATGAAAAAGTTTTTCAGCCTGCTCGCGACCCTGCTGGTGCTGGCCCTGGCGTTGTGGATCGGCCGCACGTTGTGGGAGCACTACATGAACACCCCGTGGACCCGCGACGGTCGGGTCCGCGCCGACATCATCAACGTCGCCGCCGACGTCACCGGTGAAGTGGTCGACGTGCCGGTGCGCGACAACCAGTTGGTGAAGAAAGGTGATCTGCTGATGCAGATCGATCCCGAGCACTACCGCCTGGCGGTGAAGCAGGCGCAGTCGCTGGTCGCTTCGCGCAAGGCCACGTGGGAGATGCGCAAGGTCAACGCCCATCGCCGCGCCGACCTGGACAACCTGGTGATCTCCAAGGAAAACCGCGACGACGCCAGCAACATCGCAGACTCCGCACTGGCCGATTACCAACAGGCCCAGGCGCAGCTGGAAGCCGCCGAACTCAACCTCAAACGCACCGAAGTGCGGGCGGCGGTGGACGGGTACGTGACCAACCTCAACGTCCATCGCGGTGACTACGCGCGCATCGGCGAGGCGAAAATGGCCGTGGTCGACATGAACTCGTTCTGGGTCTACGGCTTCTTCGAAGAAACCAAACTGCCTCACGTGCGGGTCGGCGACAAAGCCGACATGCAACTGATGAGCGGAGAAGTCCTCAAGGGCCACGTGGAGAGCATTTCTCGCGGCATCTACGACCGCGACAACCCGGAAAGCCGCGAGCTGATCGCCGATGTGAACCCGACCTTCAACTGGGTGCGTCTGGCGCAACGGGTGCCGGTGCGGATTCACATCGATGAAGTGCCGGAAGGTGTGCTGCTGGCGGCAGGGATTACCTGCACCGTGGTGGTGAAGCAGGGCGCTGTGGATAACTGACAGACCGCAACGCCTTCATTGATCGTTCCCACGCTCTGCGTGGGAATGCATCCTGTGACGCTCTGCGTCACGTCCTGTATTCAAAGCTGCCCCCGCAACCCGAAGCGCTTCATCAACGTCGACTCCAGCAACCCTTTTGGCAACAACGTCGCCAGCAACGGCAACGCCCGGCTGCCATTGCCGATACGGATCAGCCGTGGCGGTTTGCTCTGCTGCACAGCCTTGAGCAACTCGGCGGCAAAGTCGCTGGCCGGCGTTGGTTTGTCCTGGGACGCCTTGGCCCGCGCCCGGATGCCTTCGCGCAGTGGAAACCACGGCGATTGTTCGTTGATCAGTTGTTCGGCTTCATGCCCGGCATTCTTGGCGAAGCTCGATTGAATCGCCCCCGGCTGCACTTCCATCACGCGAATCCCGAACGGCGCCAGTTCCATGCGCAACGCATCGCTCAGTGCATGCACCGCCGCTTTCGACGCGCAATAGGCGCCGGCAAATGGCGTGACCAGCACCCCGGAAACACTGCCGATATTCACCACCAGGCCTTTGGCCCGGCGCAGTACCGGGAACAGCGCACGGGTCACGCCGACAATCGAAAACACATTGGTTTCGAACTGGCGCTGCATGGCCGTCACACCGCCATCGAGCAATGGGCCCATGGCGCCGTAGCCGGCGTTGTTGATCAGCACATCGAGGCCGCCGTGTTGCTGGTTGATTCGTTCGGCAAGTTGTTCCAGCGCTGCGTTGTCATTGACGTCGAGCTGCACCGCTGTGAACCCGGCGGCACTGAGAGCCGCGACATCTTCGGTCTTGCGCGCACTGGCCCAGACCTCGTAGCCGGCGCTTTTGAAGGCATCGGCGAGGGCGCGGCCGATGCCGCTGGAACAACCGGTAATCAACGCAACGGGCATGGCGCATTCCTTGTGCAAAACAGTGGGAGAGGGGATCAGTCGGAGAAACTACCCTGCAATCGCTCGGCGCGAAACTCCAGGGTTTGCGGGCGATAACCGGGACGCAGTGGCGGCATCGGCAAACAGTCTTCCCAGTTGCCACCGGCCTGCAATTCGCCGGGGCCGCGATAGCGTGGGGCGGCGTATTGATTGTCGGCCAGGTTCACGGTATCGCCCGGCGCGTACGCGGCAATGCGCCAGCGCAGTTCGGTCAGCGGCACGTCGTTGCCATTGTTCAACTTGAGCAACAGCGGACGGTCGGCGGGGCAGTGTTCGGGGGCATAGACGATGCGCAGTTCAAGCCGCGCCAGTTGCTTGATCTCACGGTTGTCCAGCCACACCACCCACATCGCCACCAACCCGAGGCCCACGGCGGCGGCTATGGACACCGGCAAGGCTTTGGCCGGATAACGCAACAGCAGGATCAGCCAGGTGATGACCAGCAAGACGCCGATGAACATGTCGCGAAACCTCGTGGGCAGGGAAGGTTCATCCTACCTAAGCCTGGACGAGGTTGGCGAAAAAAAAAGCCCCCGCCCAACCCGTTGCGGATAGGGGACGCAGCGGGCTGGACGGGGGCTTCCTGTTACGGAGCGATCACTGCGCGATGGTTTTCACCGACACGCCGCGTTCGATCGGGGTGGAGCGACCGTAGATATCTTCGAAGCGCTCGATATCGTCTTCACCCAGGTACGAACCCGACTGCACTTCGATGATTTCCAGCGGGATCTTGCCCGGATTGCGCAGGCGATGCACCGACGCGATCGGGATGTAGGTCGACTGGTTTTCGGTCAGCAGGAACACGTTCTCGTCGCAGGTCACTTCGGCGGTGCCGCTGACCACGATCCAGTGTTCGGCACGGTGGTGGTGCATCTGCAGCGACAGGCACGCGCCCGGCTTGACCGAAATGTGCTTGACCTGGAAGCGACCGCCCATGTCCACCGAGTCGTAGGAACCCCACGGACGGTAAACCTCGCAATGGTTCTGGGTTTCGCTGCGGCCCTGCTCGTTGAGGGTGTTGACCATCTGCTTGACGCCCTGGACCTTGTCCTTGTGGGCGATCATCATGGCGTCCTTGGTTTCGACCACCACGATGTTTTCCAGACCGATCACCGACACCAGTTTGCCGTTGCCGTGGATCATGCAGTTCTTGCTGTCCTGGATCACCACATCGCCCTTGCTGACGTTGCCGTTGGCGTCCTTCTCGTTGACTTCCCACAGCGACGACCAGCAGCCGACATCGCTCCAGCCGGCAGTCAGTGGCACCACGCAGGCGCGCTGGGTTTTTTCCATCACGGAGTAGTCGATGGAGTTGTCCGGGCAGCAGGCGAAAGTGGCTTCATCGAAAGTGATGGTGTCCGGGTCCTGAGCACTGCGTTCGAGGGTCAGCAGGCAAGTGTCGTAGATGTCCGGATCGTGCTTTTTCAGCTCTTCGAGGAAGCGGCTGGCGCGGAACAGGAACATGCCGCTGTTCCAGTAGTAACCGCCGGACTCGACGTATTCGGTGGCGCGTTTGACGTCGGGTTTTTCCACGAAGTGCGAGACGCGGCTGACGCCTTCCGGCAGCAGCGAATCGCCGGTGGACTTGATGTAGCCGTAGCCGGTTTCCGGTTTGGTGGCCGGCACGCCGAACAGCACCATCTCGCCGTTTTCGGCGGCGACGGTGGCCAGGGCGAGGGCGCGTTGCAGGGCTTTCTGGTCTTCGAGGACGTGGTCGGCCGGCAGCACCAGCATCAGTTCGTCGCGACCTTCATTGACCAGCATCATCGCGGTCAGCGCCACGGCCGGCGCGGTGTTGCGACCAAACGGTTCCATCAGGATGCGTTGGCATTCCAGATTGCGGTTGGCCAACTGCTCGTTGACGATGAAGCGGTGATCCTTGTTGCAGACCACGATCGGGGTGTCCATGCCTTCGAACACCAGGCGCTCGAGGGTTTGCTGGAACAGCGTGTGTTCGCCGGTCAGGGCGAGGAACTGCTTGGGAAACTGCTTGCGCGAAAGCGGCCAAAGACGTGAACCGCTACCACCTGACAAGATCACCGGAATCATATTGTTTACTCCATAAAATCGATTGGGTTAGAGCCACGAACCTGTGTCGTTTCACTCTTGTTTTTGTCGCGTACCCGAACTGACAACCCGATTCATTGTGGGAGCGAGCTTGCTCGCGAAGGCGGCGTATCAGTCGACACATCTGTTGAATGTCAGACCGCTTTCGCGAGCAAGCTCGCTCCCACAGGGGATATGCGTCAGGTCGGGAAATGGTTAGCGGGTCGATACCGGGCGTTTTACCCAGACTGGCGACAGGTTGCTGCCGTTGCCGGTGACGTACAGCACTGCTGCCTCACCGCGCTCCAGGGCGACCGGTTTCACGTCGCCGACTTTCTTGTCGCCCTCGTACAGCGCCAGGCTGACTTTCACCGGGTTGATTTCACGTTCGCCACGGCCCTTGGCGGCCACGTTCGGCACAACTTCGGTCTTGCCGTCGGCGGTCTTCAGGGTCAGCGACTTGTCGCTGAGGTTCTGCACGCGCACCAGGGATTTCTGCTTGTTCTTGAACGGTGGTTCTTCAATCAGTTGCGGCGCGCCGGAGGCGTTGTTGACCAGGGTGTAGTAGTGATCACCGGCGAGTTTCACCGGCAGGGTCTGGCTGCCGACCTTGGCGCTGTAGTCGCCGCCCGGCATGAAGCTGAAGTCGCTGCTGGCCAGCGGCGCGACGTCGCTCAGATTGGTGCTGCCGACAGTGGCGCTGACTTCAGCATTGCTGGCGTTGTAGACACGGACGAAGGTCGAGCCTTTCGGTGCAGTCGGACCGTACAGCGCAGCGTCGCCACCGGCAAAGGCCTGGACCGACAACACACTCAGGCCGGCGACCAGAGCAATGCGTTTAGCGAGACGACGAGGAGTTGTAGTGAAAGTCATGGTGTACCTCTCTTTCAGTTTTGCGCCCGATCGGGCGTCTCGGATTTAGTGTTTACAGCTACGTTTTGTTGGCGCGCGCCGGCTTGTTTAAGCTCTGCGACCCACTGTGGGTCGGCGTCGCCGATTTCGTTGTTCACAGGCAGATATCGTTCAGGAAACTCCCAGATCAGCACCTGTGGCGGGCTGTTCTTGAAGTCATCGCTTTTCAGGTAGCTGAGCATCGGCAGGATCGGGCCGTGGCCGTCCTCGGCGTAGTTGACGACGTCGCTGTGCAGCGCTTGCTTGAGCGCACCGACGAAATTCCAGTTGGGGTTGGCGCTGTAGCTGGTACCGATCAGTGCCACCGGCACTTCACTGTTGGCGAACAGGGCGTCGTCACCGGCAGGTTGTTCGGCGGCCACAGTGTTGCGCTTTTGCAGCGGCTCTTTGGCCGGCATCAGGTTTTCGAACAGTGGATCCAGCGGCAGGAACAGACGCAGATCGCCCTTGTGCGTGACCTTTTCCGCCGGGGTGGTGACGAAGCGCTGCGGCTCGCCGCTGAGCGGGAACTTGTCAGCGATGGTTTTGGCCAGGGTGTTGGCGGCGATTTCCGCGCCTTCCGGAGTCCAGTGGGTGTCGGTGCGCAGGAACACTTGCTGACCGTTCTGCTTGGCCGCTTGCAGCGGGCCGAGCAGGTCGGGGGCGAGGATCTTGTCGGCCGCGACGCGGGCGTGGAAGTCCTGATAAAGGTTGGCGTGAATGCTCGCCGGTTTCACTTCACCCAGGTGTTCCGGGTACAGGCGAACCTTGGCCGGCACGATCGCCATCACCAGTTTCACGCCTTTCTCTTTCAGGGTCTGGCGCACGCCTTCGACCAGCGCATAGTTGCCTTGCAGGTTCAGCTCTTCGTTGACGATCGGGTTGAATTCCTCATCGCTGTACAACCACTGATCGCGACCGAGCACCACGCCCGGACGACCTTCGTTGAACAGTTTGAAATCCAGCGCGGCCCAGAGGTTGGTGCCCAGGCGCTTGATCGGGAATTCATCGTCGTAGTGGGTTTCCACGGCTTTGGTCCAGCGGCCGTTGAGCACCGTCGCATCGGCGTTGGTGCTGAAGCCGAAGAAGCTGCGCACCGACCACAGACCGAGCACCAGCAGGGTCAGCAGAAACAGCGCGATGTAGAAGATGCGTAATGAGCGGGTCATGTCAGATCCCTCAGAACTGGAAGTAAAGGAACGGCGAGAAGCTTTGCGCCGAGAGTTTGAGAATCGAGGCGATGAACAGCAGCAGGATCAGCCCGCGCATCACGTAGCGCGACCAGTCCGCGGTCCAGTAGGCCGGTTGCACCTGGGCTTCGACGCCGACGGTGTAGCCAGGCTCGTGGATGCTCGCCGGATTTTCACCCGGAGCCGCTTTGATCAGACCTGGAGTCGCCGTGGCAGGGCCGTTGGCCTCGACGTTGACCTCAGGTTTGCTCTTGACCGGCGGCTGGTTGGTGTACAGATCACGCAGGCCGAAGAACGCCAGGGTCACGTAGGCCACCACCAGAGTCGCCACTTGCAGGCCGGTCAGGCTGGCCTGATTGAGTTCCGACAGCGACCAGTCGCCGAAGCTGAACATCGCGCCGTACATGCGGCCGGCAACGTGCAGGTTCTCGGCGCGGAAGATCACCCAGCCCATGACCACCAGCAGGAAGGTCAGCGCCCAGCGGATCGGGTTGAGGCTGCGCGGCGAAGTGTTGAGACCGAGCATTTTTTCGATCGCCAGCCACATGCCGTGCCAGGCACCCCAGACGATGTAGGTGATGTTCGCGCCGTGCCACAGACCACCGAGCAGCATGGTCAGGAACAGGTTGCGATAGGTCATCAGCGTGCCTTTGCGGTTGCCGCCGAGGGTGATGTAGAGGTAGTCACGCAGCCAGGTCGACAAGCTGATGTGCCAGCGGCGCCAGAACTCGGTGATCGACTGGCTGATGTACGGCTGCTTGAAGTTTTCCATGAAGCGGAAACCCATCATCAGGCCCAGGCCGATGGCCATGTCGCTGTAACCGGAGAAGTCGAAATACAGCTGCGCGGTGTAGGCCAGCGCGCCGAGCCAGGCATCGCCCGTGGTCGGGTTTTGCAGGGCGAAGCAATGGTCGGCGACCACGGCAAGGGTGTCGGCGATGAAGACCTTTTTGATGAAACCCTGCATGAACCGCGTGCAGCCCTCGGAGAATTTGTCGAGGGTGTGGGTGCGGTTGTTGAACTGGTCGGCCAGGTCACGGAAACGCAGCACGGGACCGGCGATCAGGTGCGGGAAGATCGCCACGAACGCTGCGAAGTCGATCAGGTTGCGGGTGGCCGGGGTGTCGCCGCGGTAGACGTCGATGATGTAGCTGATCGACTCGAAGATGTAGAACGAGATACCGATCGGCAGCAGCACGTGGGTCAGGATGAACGGCTCGAGACCGACCGACGTCATCATCGCGTTGATGCTTTCGACGCCGAAGTTGGCGTACTTGAAGTAGCCGAGGATGCACAGGTCCACCGCCACGCCGAGCAGCAGCCAGCGCTGGGCCGGTTTGGTGCGCACGCCGGCGGCGCCGACTCTCAGGCCGATCCAGTAGTTCCACAGGGTGACGCCGGCGAACAGCGCCAGGAAGTCCACCCGCCACCACGCGTAGAACACGTAGCTGGCAATCAGCAGCAGCAGGTTGCGATAGCGTTGCCCGCTCAGGTAGTACAAGCCGAGAAAGATCGGCAAGAACAGAAACAGGAACACGTTGGATGAAAATACCATCCCGATCTCTCCATGTTTGAACCAACAGTCAAGGGCCAAAGCCCCCCCAAACCCCCCGCTGAAAACTGGAGAGCTAACTCACACATCTCAAACCTGACACTTAACCTGTGGGAGCGAGCTTGCTCGCGAAAGCGGTGTGCCAGACGACATCATTTTTGAATGTCGGATCCTCTTCGCGAGCAAGCTCGCTCCCACAGGGTTTATCAGTGTCCTCAGGAACCCTTGTTGCCCTTTTCATGGGACGGGTCGTAGACCTTGGTCAGGTCGCCGCCGAGTCGGAACGTCTTGAACGGCTGCATCCCGTGCTTCTTCTCCAGCACATCCGGCGAACAGGTGTAGAGCGTGCAAAACGGCTCGAGCCAGGCGAATTTCATGTCCTGTTTCAGGTCGGTCATGTCCTGCTCTTTGCCGTTCTTCTTCTCGAACTGATCGGGGTCTTTCACCCCGGCCAGCACCCGATCACCCAGACGTTTCAGCGCGCCGTTGTTTTCCTGACGCAGATCCACACCGTTGACCTGCGCAAAACTGGCGATCATCGCCAGTGGCGGCAGGGCGTAGTTGTGATAGGCGAGGGCGCGTTGCTGGCGCTTGAGTTCGTTGGGCAGGTAGCCGTCGGCATCGACCTGGTTGACGCCGACCTTGTATTCCTTGACCGCCCAATCGAACAGGTCGCGGCGGTTGGTCGCGACCGATGTCGCCATCACCGACCAGGCGGCCCAGTACGAGTGGTTGTTGGTTTTTTCCAGCGGCAGGTTGTCCCAGTCGCTGACCACCTGATCGGCCAATTTGCTGAACCAGGCCTCGATCAACTGTGCTTCCTGCTGGTGCTGGGCCAGCGGATGGGAGTCGGAGAACTTCAGGCGAATGTACGACGAGGCCATGCTGCCCAGCGCCCATTTGCGCATCGACTTGCCGGTGTGGTTGAAGTCCTTGGACATCAATGCATCCGCCCGGGCCCAATTAACCAGCCAGTTCAGTGTGCAATCGAGCTGTTCCGGGCGACCGTCGCGCATGAACTGCATGACACGCTTGGCGGTGCCGCGCTCCAGGGTGGTGATGTCTTTGGTGGTGTCGCGGAAGGCTTTCTCCGACTGCACGTTCAGTGTCGCGCGGGCCTTGTCCGAGCCTTCGTATTTGCTGCGAAATTGCAGCGGTCCGGTGTACGGCGTCGGCATTGCGTCGCAGCCTTCGCTCTTGTCGCCGGTCTTGAATTTATCCACAGGCGCAAAGTAGCCCTGAGGAGGACGCAGCGGCGCGGCGGCCTGCGCGGTGCCGGCGAAGATCGCCAGTCCGAGCAGCGTTGGCGCCAACAGAGTTTTCAGTTTCGGATTTCGCATAGCAGACCTCATTGCCCGACCTGAGCGGTTTGTTGCCCAGCGCCCGGGAATACGTTGCGTTTGCAGATTTTCGCTTCGACTTTCTGTGGCGCGGTGCCCGCTTCCGGGCCCTGGACTTCGACCGCGAGCAGGTTTTGCGAGGCCCAGTCTTCGTCCGTGCGCAGCTCAAAGGCGAAACGACCGTCGGTGTCGGAGGTTTCCGGTTTCTCGATCTTGATGTCCTCGTGGCGACCGTTCATGTACCAGAGGGTGGCTTGCAGGGTTTTCACCGAGGTGTCGGCGAAGCGGATGTCGACCTGATGGCTGCTGTTCTGCAGGTTCAGGTTCTTGCTGTTGACCAGCAGTTCTTGTTTGCCGCCCGGCTTGAGGGTTGTGCTCGCGGACATCTGTGCCTCTTTGCCTTCGCAGCCGTTGTCGAGCAGCGCCATCATCTGGCGATAGATGGTTTCCTGGTCGAGGCGGTACAGCGGCGAGAATTCCCAGATGAGGATTTTCGGCGGAGATTTCTGGAATTCGTCGCTGCCCAGGTACTGCAGCATCGAACCTTCCAGACCACCGCCGGGGAAGGCGACGTTGAGGATGTCGGCGCCGATGGCTTCTTCGAGGAAGCCTGCGAAGTTGTAGTTCTTGCCGCTGTGCGAAGTACCCACGAGGGTGATTTGCGGGTTGCCGGAATCACCGAACAGGTCGCCGTCACCGGCTTCGCCTTTCGGCTCGGTGGTGAACTGATCCATGTACTGGATTGCGTAACTGGTGCCGCACAGTTGTCCGGCCATGTTGTGCAGGGTGCCGGTCTTGCCCATGCGTCCGGAGCGTTTGGTTTCGAACTCACGCTTGGGAATGTCGGCGAAGGCCGGGATCTGCTTGACCTTCTCGGCGACGATTTTTGCCGTGCGCTGGGCACCGTATGGCGTCCAGTGCTGGTCGCCGCGGAAATAGAAATCGTGGGCGGGCAGGGTGTCCGGCAGCGATTCGTTGGTCAGCGGCGACAGGTCCGGCACCACGTAACCCATCTTCGCGAAACGGCCGAGCATGGTCTTGTAGTTGCCCAGCGCTTTCTCGTAATCGAACGCGGCTTTTTCTGCCGGGTTGAGCTTGTTGCGGTTCACCAGACCTCGGGTCGGCTGGTAGACGATCACCAGTTCGACGCCTTTGGCCTTGAACGCATCGTGCAGCTGTTGCAGGCGTTTGTAGCCGGCCGGGGTGGTGTTGAACTCGGTGCGCAAATCTTCCTGGGTCCGGAACAGCCAGTCGCCCTGCGCCTGCACCAGGGTGGTGAAGTTCTGCTGGTAGCGGGTGGTGTAGTTCTTCGCATCGTGGGCGGCCGGGCACAGGCTGCAGCAAGGTTCGGCCGTGAATTCAGGCGGCTGGACTTCATCTGCGCGGGCGCCGTTGCCGGCCGCCAGAATGCCCACGGTCAGGGCCGACAGGCTGAGTAATTTGATCAGGTGTGGGTGCATAAAATTATCCTCAGTCCTGCAATTCGGTCTGGCGTTCGACAGGGTCGATCAGCACGGCTTTCTGCTGGCGCACCAGCAGGTCGAGAATTTCATCCTGGCGCTCGCCGAGGATGCCGTTGAAGCTGATGCCGCTGGATTTGGTCGGCGCCAGCATCGACACGCGATACAGCTCGACACTCAACGGCGAATCGATCGACAGCGGACCGCTGCCGTTGGCCGCCAGTTCACCGCCGACCACGATCAGCGAGACCTGGGCGTCGAACGGGTCGAGCTCGATGTCACGGTCGGTGTCGGTCAGGTCCTTGATGTGCCCGTAGACGCCGGTCAGGCCGTTGGCCATGGCGACGTTTTCGTAGAGGCGGATGTTCACGCTGTTACGAATGCGGATGCCGTGGCGTTTGTTGCTGATGACCTTGTTGCCCCACAGCAGGTTGTCGGCGGACTCGTAGAGCGTGATGCCGTCGGTGTGGTTCTTGTAGATCTCGTTGTAGGCGATCAGGTTGTTCACGCTGTTACGGTCGATCACCAGGCCCGAGAGGTGGTTGTCGTAGCTTTTGTTGTTGAAGATGAAGCTGTCGTTGACCTCACGGGAAATGATGATCCCGTGCTTCTTCTTCGTGCCGTACACCGTGTTCTCGGCAATGATCAGACCGTGGGAACGGTCGTGCGGGTCGATGCCGTAGACGATGTTGTCCTTGTAGGTGTTGCCCTTGACCACGAAGTCGCGGGTCTCGTAGCAGTAGAAGCCGTACCACATGTCCGAGAACTCGGAACCGACGATCCAGCCGGTCGGCTCGGGACGCTTGAGCACCTTGGCCATGTTCGGCGTGTACTGGGAAATACTCACACCGTAGGACTTACTGTTGGCGTAGCCGAAACTGGCCATCTTGCTGTTGACGATGTAGGTCTCGGTGCCACCCCAGGCCAGCAGGAACGGGCGGAATTCCTTCGGCGAACGGAAGGTCGCCGGGCCGTTGTCCTTCTCGCGCCAGCCGGTGACCTTGGTGTCACGCACGAACAACTGGCCGTCGTTGACCAGGAACGATCCGGCTTCCTGGGACAGGCGCAGTTCCTGGGTCTGGCCGTCGATTTCGAGGATGCCTTTGCGGCCGACCACGATCGGCAGCTTGGCCAGATAGACGCCCGGCGAGGTTTCGCTGAAGTACTGCTTGGGCAGTTTCTGCGCCAGCTCTTTCAGGTTCATGTAGCCGTCGTCGACGAAGATCGCCTGCGGGATGCCGTGCTGACGCACCACCCATTCGGCCATCTTGTTGTCGCCGCCGATGAAGTCCTTCAGGGCGTCTTCCTGCATCATCCGGCGCACGCTGATCTTGCCCGGTTTGCTGCGCACGATTTTCGCGGCGGCGGCTTCGGCGGTGTAGCCGGAGAGGTCGGGCAGTTTCGGCTTGGCCAGTTCCAGCGCGTCGGTCGGCGCGCTGCTGACGGTGTAGGTCTTGGCCTGTTGCAGCTCCTTGGCAGTGGTCACCGGCTTGGCCGGTTCCACACTGGCGAAGGCGCCGGCCGAGGCCAGCAGCATCGCGCCGGCCAGCAGGCTGAGTGAGCCTTTGCGGGCACTGTTCATGTCGGGCACTCCCTTGGCGGTCAGCATCAGAAGCGCCAGATCACGTCGATGAACGCGCGGTGCATGTACGAATCAACCTGGCTGCCGTAGGCATCACCCGGCTTGAACACACCGCCACGGAAACGTACCAGCGCCGACGGCTCGTCGATCGACTGGCTCAGCGCTGCCGGCAGCAAGCCTTGCTTGAAGTACTTGGTGACGACCAGATCCATTTCCTGGCCCAGATCCTTGTTGCCGTCCTGCAGTGGCAGCGAGGTGCTGGAGAGGATTGCACCTGTCACGTCGTCGGTGTTGTTTTCCACAGCGTTGATGCCGTTGCTGCCCACCGGTTTGTTGCCGTCCACGCGCCAGAACTTGTGGTAGATCAGGCTGGCGTCGTACTGGTCGTTGAGCATCCACGAACCGAACAGGGTGGCGGTCTGCATGTTGTTCATTTCGCCACGGAAAGCCTCGCCGAAACGGTGAACCCGCGAGCGGGTACCGGTGTAGTTCGAGCGGTTGCTTTCCAGGCCGTTCTGTTGGTAATCGGCGCTGGCACGGGCATAGGCTGCACCGACCTGCCACTGCGGATCGAGGCGCAGACGCACACCGACGTCGGTGGCCCAGCCGTTGATGTCTTCGCTGCGTTTGGCCTGCGCCGGGCGGGTGCCATCGGCGTTCAGCGGGTTGACCGTGTCGCGGTCGCCGCTCATGCCGGTGATGCTGCCCCAGTAGTTGACGGTGTTGGTGTTGCGCCAGTTGTAGGCGTCGCTGTCGGCGGTCAGGCCGAGCCAGCTGATGTCGCCGTTCTGGGTTTTGTCGAGGGTGTCGCGGGGCACACCCGGTTCGGCGTAATCGAGTTTGCCGTCGTCGTGGGTGTGGTGACCGCGAATCCCGACCCACTGGCCCGGCGTCCACTGGTAAGCGGCATCGGCGTAGGCGTGCAGGCGATCCTTGTCTTTCGGCGCCAGCTCCTTGAGGTCGGTGCGGTATTCGCTGAAGCGCTCGGCGACACCGGCATTGGCGCGCAGCAGGGTGGTGTCGAAGGTCCAGTTCAGCGCTTCGATGTTGGTGTCGCGCCACTGACCGTCGTCGTTGCGCAAACGCTGGCGACCGAACTTGAGGATCTCGCCGGGGTAGGGCGTCAGGCCGCTGTAACCGACCCAGAACTCGCGCATTGCCAGGTAGTTTTTCTTGGTCTTGCGGTCGCCGTTGTCGGTGGTCTGGGTGCCTTCGCTATCGGACTGCTGCAGGGTGTCGGTCTCGATGATGTCGGTCGAGGTTACGGCCTGGCCCATGGCGTAGGCGCTCCACGCGCCGCTTTCGCCATAGACCCACGGACGCAGATCGAGGCCGACGCCGTTGACGTCGCCGCCGCTGGCGGTGCCGAGGTCGCGGTCGTCTTCGGACTGGCCGGTGATTTTCACTTCGAGGCCGAAGTTCTTCGATTCAGTCATCGCGGCCAGGGTCGGACAAGACCAGATCAACGCGAACGTGAGGCCAATGCCGGCCTTCACAAAGGGATTCAATTTCATAGTTTTTCCTCGCCGTCTTCTTCTTGCAGGGCGTGCAGTTGCAGCGTGTTCTGGTTCAGGGCGCCACGGGCCGCCTGTTCCTGTTGCAGCAGGCGCCGCGCTTCGGCCAGGCGCTCGGGCGGCAGCTGGGCGGCGAGGGTGGTCGCCAGCTCGTCGGCTTGCGGGGTGTTTTGCGCCTTGGCCAATTGGCTGAACACATAGGCGTTGAGCGGGTCGGGCTTGGTGCCCTTGCCTTGGGAAAACAGCTGGGCGATGGCGAAGTCGGCGCTGTTCTGGCCGTTGCGCGCAGCGGTCAGCAGATGGTCGAGGGCCTTCTGCGGATAGACCTTGCCCAGGTAGCCACGGCGGTAGATCTGGCCGAGGTAGTAATCGGCGGCGACTTCGCGGCCGACGGCTTTCTGGAAATGTTCCTCGGCGACTTTCGCGTCGGCCGGGACCAGTTTGCCTTCGTAGTAGAGCTTGCCCAGCAACAGTTCGGCGCGCGACTGGTCGGCGGCGCGGCCGTTGTCCAGGTACTTCATCATCTGATCGACATCGCCCAGTTCCGGGAAGTCGTAGAGCAGTTGTGCCAGCGTTACCCAGGACGCCGGGTAGCCCGGCGCGATCGGCTCGAGCAGCGACTGCGCGGTTTTTTCGTCGGTCTTGCCCAGGGTCGAATCAGCCAGCACACGGGCTACGGAATCCACCCGCTGAGCGCTGACGGTGCCGCGGCTGTAACCGGCCTGCAGTTGTTTGATCAGCTCGGCCTGTTGCTCCGGCGCGCCACGTTTTTGATAGACCGTGGCCAGTTCGACGTAGCAGATGTCGGTGGTGTTGAGTGCGGCCTTGCAGATCTTTTCCACGTCATCCAAGTGCTGGTCGTAAGTGCCCTGGGTGCGGTACAGCAGCACTTGAGCGAGACCGGCTTCCGGGTAACCGGATTTGCGCCATTGGTCGATCTGCTGCTGAGCGTTGATGTTCGGGAAGCTGTGCGGGTATTGCAGGTACAGCATCGCGAGCGGAATCAGCGTGTTGCCTTCGCCACTGGCGGCGGCTTTCTTCAGCAGGGTTTCGGCTTCGTGATGTTCGGCCTCGGTGGAGCCGGGCTTGGCCACCAGCAAGCGGCCGAGTCGGGCCTGGGCACGCGGCGAAACACTGGCGGCGGCGCGGTAGGTGGCTTCGGCCTGTTTCATTTGTTCCGGATCGCGACTGTCGACCTGAATATCGGCGAGGCCCACCTGGGCTTCGCTGTAACCCAGATCGGCCAGCGCACGGTAGTTCTGCGCGGCGGTCGCGGTGTCACCGCGCTTGAGCGCTTCGTTGGCCAGACGCTGGTCAGGCAGGCCGGCGCAACCGGCCAGACTGACTGCCAAGGCCAATGCGCACACTGAACCCATGTGGGAGCGAGCTTGCTCGCGAAAGCGGTGTGTCAGTCGGCACTGAGGCTGAATGTCAGAATGCATTCGCGAGCAAGCTCGCTCCCACAGGGTTTGTGGTGTGCTCGAGATGGGTGCAGTAGTCACAGGCATGTCCTCGACTTAAAGACCGGCAGCCATGGCTTTGTCGATCAGCCAGTTCAGGTTCGGACCACGGTCGCTGTTCACTTCCACCGGGCGGCCGGCGAAGCGGCTGTCCAGCGGTTCGTCTGGCTGGATCTGCACGCGGATGTCGGAGGACAGGTCAGCACTTTTCAGGCTGGTGCTGCTGATGATCTTGCCGGTGCGGGTCTTGTCTTCGCCGGCGATCTGGAAGCTCACCGGAGTGCCCGGACGTACGTCGCCGAACTGGCGATAGGAGAAGCGTGCATCGACGGTGGCCTGGGTATTGCGCGGTACCAGCTGGAAGATCACGTCGCCCTTGCTCGCATATTGACCGTCGGCCACCAGTTGCTGGGCCACGGTGCAATCGCACGGCGAGGTCAGAGTGCCGGTCATCTGCTTGCCGAACAGTTCTTCAACCTTGGCCGGCTGCAGTTGATCTTCGTCCAGATGGCCCTTGAGCACGTCGAGCATGCTGGTGCTGAAAGTCGCCAGCGGTGCACCTTTGGCGGCAACGCCGTCGGATTTGACCAGGCTCTGCACAGTGCCGTCGCGCGGCATGGTGATGTTCATGCCCGGCACGCTGACCAGACCGGCCTGCGCATGGCTGACGAAGTACATGCTGTACACCGATTTGAAAATGAAACCCGCCGCCACCAGGCCGACCGCGAAGATACCGGCGCTGAACGTCACCGCTTTCAGGCGCCCGAACGGGGTCATGCCGGAGTCGCCGTCCTTGACCTTGCGGGCCTTGGTGAAGTTGTCGCGCTGCAGGGTTGCCAGCACTTCGCCGATGCTGACGATGTCGCCGGCCAGGTGCGAAGTGATCAGGTGGCGCAGGGTCGAAATGTCCTGCGGCTCGAGGTTCTGGAACTGGCAGCCGACACGGCCCGTCTGCCGGTCGTAGGAGCGCACTTGCAGTTCAACGTCCATGGCCAGGCCGAGGTTGTCGATGACGAACTGCAGACGCGCCTTGTACACCTCGCCGACGGTCAGCGGCAGTTGTCCGGCATTGAACGCCAGACCACCGGCGGACAGGTCGAGGACCCGTGCTTCAACCGGGGTCCGGTCAGGGCCGAAGAATCGCAGCTTGGCCGGGATTTTTACCCGGGCGTGCTGGCGCTGGGCTTCGGATTCATGCACTACGTTGACGTTGACGGCGGTATTCATGGGGGCGATTTCCTTGTTAATTCAATAGGGGCAGGTCAGACCATCATCAGCAGCACGGCGACGAAGATGCTGCCGGCGGAGAAGGTCATGGTCCGAGACGACCAGGTGTTGAACCAACGTTGAAAGCTGGCGAGATCACGGGTCAGGGAAGTGGGTTGGCGAGTCCAGGATTGTTGGTCGAGGCGGAAGAACACGTAGATCTTCACGAGCGCGCCGACGATCTGGTTGTAATAGAGAATTGCCGGGTAAGCCGGACCGATCCGGTGGCCCGAGCAGGACAGCAACAGCGTCAGAATCAGTCGGGTGATGCCGATCCACAGCAGGTAAACCAGAATGAACGCGGTGCCGTATTTGAAGCTGGCGATGATTGCCACGGTCAGGCCGAGCAGCGATGTCCACATCGATACGCGCTGGTCGAACAGCACCACCGAGGTGAAGGCACCGAGGCGTTTTACACCCAGGCCCAGCGCTCGGGAGTTCTGCCGCAGGTTGTTGCCGTACCAGCGGAACATCAGTTTGCGGCTGGCCTTGATGAAGCTCTTTTCCGGCGGGTGTTCAACGGTGTTGATCGCCGCGTCCGGCACGTAGAAGGTGTCGTAGCCCAGACGCATCAGGCTGAACCAGCTCGACTTGTCGTCGCCGGTCAGGAACTTGAAACGGCCCAGGCGCCAGTGTTGCAGCGAGTCGCTTTCAACGTCGGCGATGAATTCCGGGTTGGTGACCACGGTGGCGCGGAACACCGACATGCGTCCGGTCATGGTCAGCACGCGTTTGGACAGGGCCATCGAGCACATGTTGATGTGGCGCTGGGCGAAGCGCAGCTTGTGCCACTCGCTCATGATGTAGCCGCCACGCACTTCGCAGAATTCGTTGGTGGTCAGGCCGCCGACGTTGCCGAACATCTGGAACCACGGCACGGTTTTGCGCACAACGCCTTCGCCGAGCACGGTGTCGCCATCGATCACGGCCACCACGGCGCGGTCGTCCGGCAAGTGACGGGAGATCGCGCGGAAACCAAACGCCAGGCCATCACGTTTGCCGGTGCCGGGAATGCGCACGAAGTCGAGTTTCACGCGGTCCGGCGGATTCATCCGCGCCCACAGCGCCTTGACCAGCAGCTCATCGGACATTTCGACGATCGAGCAGACCACGGTGGTCGGCAGTTCGCAGTCGATGGCTTCGCGGATCACCGAGCTGTAAACCTGCGCGGTGGTCAACGCGTCGATGCGGAAACTGGTGACCATCAGAAACACATGCGACGGGTCCGCCGCTTTACCCAGCTTGCGAACCTTGCGGCGCAGGTGCGGGTAGACGATGTAGAGAAAGATCATGCCGCGCACAAAGTGCGTGGCACCCATCGAATAGCGCCAGATACCCACGGCGCCAATCAGGAAAATGAAGTCCTTCGACTCGGAGTCGAACGTGGACGTGGGCAGCATCAGGGCCAGGCCCATCAGCAGGCTCAGAAACAAAAGCCAGCCGGCGGATTGCAGAAAAAAATGTTTGAGCTTGGACATGACCGTCATCCGAAGGTGATGGGGGCTTCAAGCCGCCCGCCGATTCACGGCGGGCGGTTTGAAACTCGGGGCTTGCCGCTGCGTTACCAGCAGATGCCTTCGGTGCGGCTACCGGCGCTGGTGGCCTTGGACATGAAGCCCACCAGGTCGATCACCTGTTTGCCGTGCGGCGCTTCTTCGGCCAGCGCACGGAACTTCTCGTCGCGGTTGCCGAGGATGATCACGTCGGAGTTGTCGATCACCGAATCGAAGTCCGCGTTGAGCAGGGACGACACGTGCGGGATCTTCGACTCGATGTAGTCCTTGTTCGCGCCGTGGACACGGGCGTACTGGACGTTGCTGTCGTAGATGCTCAGGTCGTAACCCTTGCCGATCAGCATCTCGGCCAGTTCCACCAGCGGGCTTTCGCGCAGGTCGTCGGTGCCGGCCTTGAAGCTCAGGCCGAGCAGGGCGACTTTGCGTTTGTCGTGGCTTTCAACGATGTCGAAGGCGTTTTGCACTTGCGATTCGTTGCTGCGCATCAGCGAGTTGAGCAGCGGCGCTTCGACGTCCAGGGAGCCGGCGCGGTAGGTCAGGGCGCGCACGTCTTTCGGCAGGCACGAACCGCCGAACGCGAAGCCCGGGCGCATGTAGTACTGGGACAGGTTGAGGGTCTTGTCCTGGCAGACGACCTCCATCACTTCGCGGCCATCGACGCCCACCGCTTTGGCGATGTTGCCGATCTCGTTGGCGAAGGTCACTTTGGTGGCATGCCAGACGTTGCAGGTGTACTTGATCATCTCGGCGACGGCGATGTCCTTGCGGATGATCGGCGCGTCGAGTTCTTCGTACAGTGATTGCAGAACGTCGCCCGAGGCCTTGTCGAACTCGCCGATGACGGTCATCGGTGGCAAGTCGTAGTCGGCGATCGCGGTAGATTCACGCAGGAACTCAGGGTTTACGGCGACACCGAAATCAACGCCGGCTTTCTTGCCGGAGCAGTCTTCGAGGATCGGGATGACAACGTTTGCCACGGTGCCCGGCAGCACGGTGCTGCGCACGACGATGGTGTGACGGGTGGTCTTTTCGCGCAGAACAAAACCGATCTCGCGGCACACCGCTTCGATGTAGTTCAGTTCCAGGTCGCCGTTCTTCTTGCTCGGCGTGCCGACGCAGATCATCGACAGATCGGTGTCGCGAATTGCCTCGGCGAAGTTGGTTGTGCCGCGCAGACGACCGGTCTGGATACCTTGTGCCAGCAACTCGCCCAGGCCCGGTTCGACAATGGGAGATTTGCCAGCGTTGATCATGTCGATCTTGTCTTTGGCAACATCGACGCCAACGACGTCATGGCCCCGTGCAGACAGGCAACCGGCACATACTGCACCGACGTAACCCAAACCAAATATGCTGATGCGCATCGCAATTACCTCTGTATATATCAGGCCTTAGAGGGCCGGAGTTAATAGTTTTCAGCGTTCTTAGTGCACTCGAAAGTGTGACTTACAGGCGTCACAATGCCGTGTGCAGGCATACTTAAGTTCCGAGTGTCTAAATAAGTGCACTCAAGATGTGCGCTAACCAGGCCTTGTTGTTATGACGTGCCCTGTTATGCAGCCGATCCTCTGGTCAGAGGGCTCTTGTGCAATCGTGTTACACGCTCGATGCCAGGATAAATACCTGTAGATCAAGCGCTTGGGTGCTCAGGCGAGCACGTTTATAGGGGCGCGACCATGGCCTTGCAGGGGATATTAATGGTGCGTATCTCCTGTCCTTCGATAGTTGTCCAGAGTTGTTATCCATGGGTGCAAGTTGTTGTGACAACTTGGTTACATGGTTGGGTTCTCTGCGTAAGTTATCTCGTACAAACTCGGCGAGAATCGTTACCGGTGGTATGAGCTATGCATTTGGACATAGTTCCTGTCCGCTCATCGCGGAAGCAGAAATTTTTTGAAATATTGAGAAAGATGGCACTGCTTTCAAATTGATAGCACTTTCGATTTCGCCCTTTGTTAATCGGGGGATAATCGCGTTAGATGGTTTTGTGCCACTACTGTAAAAAAATTTAGGTGCCACTACTGAAAAAAATGACAACTGTCGAGTGAAACTAAAGATAGGAAAGAGGGTGATGTTTTTATGGCGCCAATAAGTCGGCGTAAACAGGCGGGGGATTTTTGACGTCGTGCGACCTGCACGACTCTCTTAATCAAGAGTCGTGCAGAAGTGCATGCTTTATTCCGGTGCGTGGTCGCGCAGAAACACCAGATTGTCGGGTTTCGATTGCTCGGCGCTGTAGCGATAACCCTGTACATCGAACTGCTTGAGCAGGGCCGGATCGTTGATTTTTTCCTGGATCACGAAGCGGCTCATCAGGCCCCGGGCCTTCTTGGCGTAGAAGCTGATGATCTTGTACTGACCGTTCTTCAGGTCCTTGAACTCGGTATTGATGATGCGCGCGTTCAGGGTCGTGCGTTTGACGGCCGAGAAGTATTCGTTGGACGCCAGGTTCAGCAGCACGTCATCGCCCTGATCGGCCAGTGCTTCGTTCAGCCATTCGCTGATGCGCGTGCCCCAGAAGGCGTACAAGTCCTTGCCTCGGGCGTTGGCCAGTTTGGTGCCCATTTCCAGGCGATACGGCTGCATCAGGTCGAGCGGGCGCAGCAGGCCGTAGAGGCCGGAGAGCATGCGCAGGTGCCGTTGCGCATAATCGAAGTCGGCTTCGCTGAAACTCTGGGCGTCGAGTCCGGTGTAGACGTCGCCCTTGAAGGCCAGCAATGCCTGTTTGGCGTTTTCCGGTGTGAACGCCGGTGTCCAGCTGCCGAAGCGCGCGGCGTTGAGGCCGCCGATCTTGTCGGACACGTGCATCAGCTCGCTGATCTGCGCCGGGCTCAGTTCGCGCAGTTGCTGGATCAGTTCCTGGGAATGGTCGAGGTATTGCGGCTGGGTGAAGCGCTGGGTCGCCGGCGGTGTTTCGTAATCGAGGGTCTTGGCGGGGGAAATCACCATCAGCATGAAGTCGTCTCCTTTAATCGTGGGGGCGATTCTAGGGGGTTGGGGCGGATGACTCCAGCTATCAGGTCCATAGGTGATCGGTGGTGTGCCACCCAACCCTGATCGTTCCCACGCTCTGCGTGGGAATGCAGCCAGTGACGCTCTGCGTCACCCCGGCAGCGGACGCGGAGCGTCCGGGGAGGCGTTACCACGCAGAGCGTGGGAACGATCATCTGTGTGCCTGCGGGAATTACTGTCGGATCGGCTATAGTGCCGCGCGGGTTTTGTTATGGAGACACCCTTTGCGCATTGTTCTTTTTTTCGCCGCGTGGCTGTTGAGCGTCGGTGCCGTTGCGGCGCCGGGCGATATCGCGACGCTGGATCGCAGCACCTGGCCGGAGAAACTCGACAACCCGACCCTGTTCGACGTCGCCTCACGGGCGGAAATCCTGATGTTCGCCCGAGGCCTGCTCGGCACCGAAGCACTGGACGAAGCGGTGCTGGCCCAGCGTCTGGGACTGCGCACGGTCAATCTGGATGCGATCAACAGCCTGCGCGAGCGCCTGTGGCAGCGCCTGCTGGCCAACTACAACTTCGCCCAGCAAAGCTGCGATCAGGACGCCTCGTTTTGCTTCCTCGTCGAAGACTTGCCGACCCTGCGCGAGCAGGCGGCCAAATTCGTGGTCAGTGACGAGAGCTACTACACCAAATGGGCCGAACCGAGCCGGATCTTCCATCTGCAGTACCTTGATGAGCTGATGCGCAAGGCTGCGCTGTCGCCGCAGACCAGCAGCGAACTCGATCATTTCGCAGACTACGAGCGCAACGGCGACGACATGCACGATCGCCTGTTTCTGCTGAGTTTCGACAGCGCCGCCAACCTGCAACCGGACAATACCGACTGGCTCACCGAGTACCTGCGCAAGTCGAACCTGAGCGGCACCTTTTTCATGTTGGGCAAGGATGTTCAGGCGCGGCTGGCCGATCGTTCGGTGAGCAGTCTGCAAGCGACGTTTTCGCAGCAGTGCGTCGGCGTTCAGGGCTGGGAATTCCGCTCTCACAGCCACTGGCAGGACTGGCAGGATTCGGTGCGACGCAGTGCCGACCTGGTGCGCAACAAGCTGCCGGAAAACTACGTGCCGCTGTTCCGTCCGCCGGAAGGCCAGCGTCGCAGCGATGCTGGGGGGTTCTTCAACAGTCAGGGCTTGCAAGTGGCGCTGTGGGACATCGATGCCCAGGACGGCGCCGGCAAGCTCAAGGGTGCTCCGAGCGCGCAGCGCGTGCTGACCCTAATGCTGTTGTGGCGACACGGAGTGATCAATTTCAACATGAAGCAGGACGCGGTGAAGACCGCGTTGCCGTGGCTGATCACACAGACTGCGCAAAGCGGCATCGGCTGGGAAGACTGTCAGAACGCGTTTCGCTGAAAAACGGCAAGAGCCCGGAAATATTGGGCTTGGGGTGAATTTTTTGCAGGATTCGATGCAGGCGGACTTCCGACTCTAACGGGGGCAGGGCGGTCCGCCAAGGGCTTTTCGTCACTTTGCAAAATAAACTTCAAAAAAGCGTCAAAGTGCTTTTTTCTGTCACGGGTTTTGGAGTATTACGAAGTCAGACCGCCGAAACCTGCAACACAGGTGGCGTCTTCCAAGACCCATTTTGTGTGCGGTTCACCTGCTATCCCGACAAAAGCTGTGCAGGTGGATTCGGCAGTCACTTCGAGGCGCAGCACCGCCGAGGTATTGCGTCGAATGGCTCCCACAAAGGTGACCGAGTATGGATGATCACGGACGTAGCCCCTCCTCCAACCAGCCAATCCTTTATGTACTCGATACCAACGTACTGATTCACGATCCGAACGCCCTGCTGAATTTCGAAGAACACCACGTCGCGATCCCGATGACCGTGCTTGAAGAGCTGGACAAGCTCAAGAGCGGGCATCACAGCGTGGCCGCCGAATGCCGTCAGGCGATCCGCCTGATCGACAAGACCCTGGGCGATGCTTCCCCGGAAGATGTCGAGCTGGGGGTGCCGATCCAGCGCGGCAAGGGCGGTCCGAAGGGCTTGCTGTCAATTCTGATGAGCAAGCAGGCCGAATCGAACCTGATTCTGCCCGAGCATCTGAACGACAACAAAATCATCAACCAGCTGATCGACCTGCACACCCGCGACCCGAAAAAACCGGTGGTGCTGGTCACCAAAGACATCAACATGCGCCTCAAGGCGCGCGCCTGCGGGATTGACGCCGAGGACTACAGCACCGACCAACTGGTCGACGACGTGTCCCTGCTGCCCAACGGCTATCACAACATGACCGGCTCCTTCTGGGACCGTGTGAGCAAGGTCGAAACCCGTCAGGACCATGGCCGCACCTGGCATCAGGTGCAATTGACCGATAACCTGCCGGCCGTGCACATCAACGAATTCATCATTGATGAGCAAGGGTTTGTCGGCTGGATCAAGGAGATTGAGGAGGACCGTCTGCTGATCCTCGACCTTCATCAGGAACCGCTGCTGCACCAGGAAGCCTGGGGCCTCAAGCCACGGGACATCTATCAGAGTCTGGCGCTGTATGCGCTGCTGGATCCGGACATTCACCTGGTCAATCTGTCCGGCGCCGCCGGCTCGGGTAAAACCATTCTGGCGCTGGCCGCTGCGATCGAGCAGACCATGGTCAGCAAGCGCTATCGTCGCATCATCGCCACCCGCAGCGTGCAGGGCCTGGACCAGGAAATCGGCTTCCTGCCCGGCACCGAAGCGGAAAAAATGGAGCCTTGGCTGGGCGCCATCACCGACAACCTCGAAGCCTTGCACATGGATGACGAAAACACCCATGGCAGCGTCGACTACATCCTCAGCAAAGTGCCGTTGCAGTTCAAATCGCTCAACTACATTCGCGGTCGCAGCTTCCAGCAGAGCCTGATCCTGATCGACGAATGCCAGAACCTCACGCCGCACCAGATGAAAACTATCATCACCCGGGCCGGCGCCGGTTCCAAAGTGGTGTGCCTGGGCAACCTGGCACAGATCGACACCCCTTACCTGTCCGCGACCAGCTCCGGGCTGACCTACCTGACCGAACGCTTCAAGGATTTCCCCAACGGTGTGCACATCACCCTGCAAGGGGTGCCTCGCTCGATCCTGGCCGAATACGCCGAATCGCATCTGTAACCGTCAAACGCAACCGGGCGACTGCAAAGTCGCCCGGTTTTTTATGTGCGCAATTCTGACCCCCAGGTTTACAATCGACGCTCCTGATCAGGAGTAATCCCGTGCTGACTCATCTCGATTCCCAAGGTCGCGCCAACATGGTCGACGTCACCGAAAAAGCCGTGACGTTCCGTGAAGCGACGGCCCAAGCGCTGGTGCGCATGCTGCCCGACACCCTGCAGATGATCGTCAGCGGCGGCCATCCCAAGGGCGACGTGTTCGCCGTGGCGCGCATTGCCGGCATTCAGGCGGCGAAGAAAACCAGTGACCTGATTCCCCTGTGCCATCCGTTGATGCTGACCGGCGTCAAGGTCGAGCTCAGTGCCGAAGGCGATGACGCGGTGCGCATCGTCGCCCGCTGCAAACTGTCCGGGCAGACCGGCGTCGAGATGGAAGCGCTGACCGCCGCCAGCGTCGCCGCCCTGACCATCTACGACATGTGCAAGGCCGTGGATCGTGGCATGACCATTGAAAGCGTGCGTCTGCTGGAAAAGGTCGGCGGCAAGAGCGGGCATTTCCAGGCGGAGCAGCCATGAACCTGACCGTGAAGTTTTTTGCCCGTTACCGCGAGGCGCTGGGCGTGGACTCGGTGAAGGTCGAGGGTGACTTCGCCACCGTCGATGACGTTCGTGCGTTGCTGGTGCAGCGTGACGGCGCCGAGGTGCTGAGCGAGCAGAATCTGATGTGCGCGCGCAACGAAGACCTCTGCCAGCTCGACGAGCCGGTGGCGGATGGCGACGAAGTGGCATTTTTCCCCACCGTGACCGGAGGCTGAGCCATGCGCATTCGAGTGCAGTCCGAACCGTTCGATCCGGGCGCCGAAGTCAACGCGATGCACGCGGCCAATGTCGGCGTTGGCGCGGTGGTGAGTTTCGTCGGCTACGTGCGCGACTTCAACGATGGCCTCGATGTCGCCGGAATGTTCCTCGAACACTATCCGGGCATGACCGAAAAGGCCCTCGGCAAGATCGCCGTAGAGGCCGAGCAACGCTGGCCGCTGTTGAAGCTGGAAGTGCTGCACCGCATCGGCGCGCTGGAACCGGGCGAACCGATCGTGTTTGTCGCCGCCGCCAGTGCCCATCGCCAGGCGGCGTTCGACGCCTGCGCCTTTGTCATGGATTACCTGAAAACCCGCGCGCCGTTCTGGAAGAAAGAGAACACCAGCGACGGCCCGCGCTGGGTTGAAGGCCGTGACAGCGATCATGCGGCGGCGGATCGCTGGAAGCAGTAATTCCTCTGTCGACTTAGAGTCAGTCTTCGCGAGCAAGCTCGCTCCCACAGGTTTTAGATAATCCTTGTGGGAGCGAGCTTGCTCGCGAAGAGGCCATCCGAATCACCAATTCCCTCAAGTTCACCTCCCCGACCATCGGCCAGAAATGATCGGTCTCGCCCAATTGACGATTTGTACGTAAAAGTCCAGTATGGATTTACAAGTACAAAAAAGGTCTTTCCCCGTTTCAGCTTTTTTCTTCTGTCTTGCCAAACCAACAACAACCCGCGAGAGAACGAACATGAAGAAATTCCCCCTCATCACCGGTCTGGCACTGAGCCTGTTGGCGTGCAGCAGCGCGTTCGCCGCCGAGAAAACCCTGCGCATCGGTATCGAGGCGGCGTATCCGCCCTTCGCCTCGAAAACCGACAAGGGTGAAATCGTCGGTTTCGACTACGACATCGGCAACGCCCTGTGCGCGCAGATGCAGGTCAAGTGCGTGTGGGTCGAGGGCGAGTTCGACGGTCTGATTCCTTCCCTGAAAGTGAAGAAAATCGATATGGCGCTGTCGTCCATGACCATCAACGAAGATCGCAAGAAGTCGGTGGACTTCACCCACAAGTACTATTTCACCTCGTCGCGGCTGGTGATGAAGGAAGGCGCGAGCGTCGATGACCAGTACGCCAGCCTCAAGGGCAAGACCGTTGGCGTGCAGCGTGCGACCACTACCGACCGCTACGCCACCGAGGTGTTCGAGCCCAAGGGCATCAACGTCAAGCGTTACGGCAACAACGAAGAAATCTACATGGACCTGGCGGCCGGGCGTCTCGACGCGATTTTCGCCGACACCATTCCGCTGACCGACTTCCTGTCGATGCCTCGGGGCAAGGGTTACGCCTTTGTCGGGCCCGAGTTGAAGGACCCGAAATACGTGGGCGAGGGCGCGGGGATTGCGGTGCGCAAGGGCAACACTGAGCTGGTCAGCCAGTTGAACACCGCCATCGACGGCATTCGCGCCAGTGGTGAGTATCAGAAGATTTCCGAGAAGTACTTCAAGTCGGACATCTACGGCGACTGACAGTCCGCCATCGCTGGCACGCCAGCTCCCACAGAGATTTTCGGTGTACACAAAACCTGTGGGAGCTGGCTTGCCAGCGATGAGGCCGTCAGATTCACCGCAAAATCTTCAGCCCTTCAATTCCTTCAAATGCTTGTACACCGTCGCCCGTCCCATGTTCAGGACATTGGCCACATAGTTCGAGGCGCTCTTGCCCTTGAACGCCCCCTCGGCGTGCAGCGCCAGCACCAGTTCGCGTTTGTGATCGCGGGTCAGCAGGTTCAGGCTCAGTTGCCGCTCGCGTAGCCAGGCGTGCAGGAAGGTGTTGATGCGCTCCTGCCAGTCATCGCGAAACAGCGAGTCCGGTTGCGGAATCAGTTTGCTCGGCGAGAGGAACAGGTCCAGCGCAGCCTTGGCATTCTCGAACAGCGAAATATTCAGGTTGATGCACAGCACCGCCAGCGGATGACCTTCGCTGTCACGCAGCACGGTGCTCAGGCTGCGAATCTTCTGGCCGTCCCAGTTGAGCTTTTCGTACGGGCCGATGTTTCGTTCGCTGACGTCGTCGCTGAGCATGTCCTCCAGCGACGATTCATCGCCGATCACCCGTTTCGACAGGTTGTTGGCGATGTAGTCGACCTTCTGCGTGCGCAGGTCATGCAGCACCACTTCGGCATGGGGAAAGAACAGCGTGGCGATGGCGTCGGCGATGGCGTGGTAGTTATCCAGCGCGGCGTCATGCAGCTCGGGCGTGTGTTCGGGGGCGGTCATAACTGTGGAGCTCCAGGCAACGTCAGCGCCCCCGTGATCCGGGGGCGTTGCGAGTGTGCCGCAATCCGTCGGGCGCGTCATCCGGGCGGACGGTCAGGCCAGGCGGGAAGGGGCGAGCATGGCGGCGGTCAGGCCGAATTGCTCGAGGTGTCGGGGCAGCGATTCGCCACGCACCAGCGCTGCGCTGGCCATGCCCATGGCCGGTGAGGTCTGGATACCGTAACCGCCCTGGGCCGCGACCCAGAACAGCCCCGGCACTTGTGGGTCGAACCCGGAGAGCAAATCACCGTCGGCGACGAAACTGCGCAGACCGGCCCAGGTGCGGGTCGGGCGGCGGATGGTCAGGGTCGTCGCCTCCTCGATCTGGTAAATGCCCATGGCAATGTCCAGTTCTTCCGGTTGCACGTCGTGCGGCTCGACCGGGTCGGCGTTGGCCGGTGAGCCGAGGAACATCCCGGCATCGGGCTTCATGTAAAAGGATTCGTCGAGGCTGACCAGCATCGGCCAGTGATGAATGTCCACGCCTTCGGGGCCGGCGAAGATGAACGCGGCGCGACGTTTTGGTTGCAGGCCCAACGGCCGGGCGCCGGCCAGGGCACCGATCTTGTCGGCCCAGGCGCCAGCCGCGTTGATCACGATGGGCGCGCTGAAGGTTTGGTCATTGGTCTGCACGTGCCAGATTCCGTCGGCATCGCGGCTCAGCCCGAGCACTTCGCAATCGGTATGCACCTGGCCGTTGTTGCGACGGATGCCGCGCAGATAACCCTGATGCAGGGCGTCGGTGTCGATGTCGCTGGCGGTCGGGTCGTAGATCGCGCCATGGACTTTCTCCCTGCGCAGGATCGGCAGCCTCGCGCAGGCTTCATCCGCGCTGAGCAACTGCATCTCCGGCACTGTGGCTTTGGCGCTCAGGTATTGATTGTTCAGCTCGGCGGCGTCCCCGGTGAAATCCACGGTCATTTCCCCGCGCGGGGTCAGCAGCGGGTGCTCGCAGAAACCGCTGGGCGGATGGTCGAAGAATTCGCGGCTGGCCTGGGTCAGCGCCCGGACCTGCGGTGTGCCGTAAGCGGCGGTGAACAGCGCCGCCGAGCGCCCGGTGGAGTGATAGGCCGGATGCGACTCGCGCTCCAGCACCACGACCTTGCCGTGCTGCGACAGCCAGAAACCGGTGGAAGCGCCGGCAATCCCGCCGCCGATGATGATGAAATCTGCATGACTCATGAAAATCTCCGGTGTCAGCGCTGCAATTGATAGATGGCATTGGCCAGGGCGATGTCTTCCAGACCCAGACCGATGGAGCGGAAAAACACGTGATGCTGGTAATCGGGGCGCTGCACTTTTTCGCTGAGCAGATCCGCCAGGTCGCCGAGGATCGCGCTATTGTCCCAGCCATGTTGTTCGCGGGCGATCAGCATCTCGCCGGCCGAGCCCGGGGTGGTCAGGCGATAGTCGCAGAACACCTGCATGTCGTTGAGGCTTTGCGGCGGCACTTCGTGGGCGCGCGGTGCGTTGGTGCTGATCGAGGTGATCAGCGCTGGTTTGTTCAAGGTCGCCGGGTCGATCACAGGTCCTGCGGACGAAGTGCAGAGCATGACTACGTCGGCCTCGGCGATGGCGGCTTCGCGGCTTCCGGCGATGCTCACCCGTGGATCGAGGGCTTGCAGTTGTCGGATGGTTGCCGGGTCTTCGCTCAAGGTAGGTGAATACACACTGATGCTTTGCCAGTCGCGCAACGTTTTGACGTAATGCAGGTGCGCCTGGGCGACCTTGCCGCTGCCGATGATTGCCAGGCGTTTTGCGTTCGAAGGGGCCAGGGCGTCGACGGCGACAGCTGTGGTTGCCGCCGTGCGGGCGGTGGTCAGTTCGCCGGCATCGCAGAGCAGCAACGGTTGACCGGTCTGCATCGACATCAACAGCGTCCACGCCGTCACCAGCGGGCCTTGTTCGCGAACGATGTACGGCGAGGTCTTGACTCCGTACACGCCATCTTCTGCCAGCACGCCCAGATAGTTGATGAAGTCCCCGGCGCCCTGGGGGAATTCCACCAGTTGCTGCGCCGGTTGCACCGCATGCCCGGCCGCCAGATCGCGGAACAGCTTGCGCAGGATCTGCGGCACATCGATCCGGGCCAACAGCTCGCGGGCCTGGGTTTGGTCGATCACGTAGGGCGTACTGGACATGGCAGACTCCGGAGACTGTTTCTAAACTAATTTGTCTATTATGGACTTTTAGTTTTGTTGAACAATATCCGGGCGAAAAAAAAGCGCAGTCCGTTGCCGGCTGCGCTTCTCTTTATGGTGCCGCTTACTGTGGACGCTTGCGCTCAACCGCCCGCAACAGATGGGTCGGCGGCGTTTCACAGCTGATCTTGCGACCGAGTTTTTCTTCGATGGACGGCAACTGATAGGAGTCGTCTTCACCGGCGAAGCTGATCGACACACCGTCGGCGCCAGCACGACCGGTACGACCGATGCGGTGCACATAGTCGTCCGGGACTTCCGGCAGGGTGAAGTTGATCACGTGGCTGATACCGTCGATGTGAATACCGCGACCGGCCACGTCGGTGGCGACCAGGACGCGGATCCTGCCTTCGCGGAAGCCTTCAAGCGTCTTGATCCGCTTGTGCTGCGGCACGTCGCCGGACAATTGCGCGGCGTTGATGCCGTCGCGCACCAGGCGTTCCTCGATACGCCGCACTTCGTCCTTGCGGTTGGCGAACACGATCACTCGCTCCCAGCCGTTGTCGTTGACCAGGTTGAAGAGCAGTTTGTATTTGTCGGCACCGGCCACCGCATAGATGTGCTGTTCGACATTTTCGTTGGCCACGTTGGTGACCTCGATTTCGACGATCGCAGGATCGGTGGTCCACTGCTTGGCGAGGTTCATCACGTCATCGGTGAAGGTCGCGGAGAACAGCAGGGTCTGGCGTTCGCTTTTCGGCGGAGTCTGGCGAATGATCTGACGCACTTGCGGGATGAAGCCCATGTCGAGCATGCGGTCGGCTTCGTCCAGCACCATCACTTCAACCATGTCCAGGTGCACGTCGCCGCGCTGGTTGAAGTCGAGCAGGCGGCCAGGCGTTGCGACGAGGATGTCGCAATGGCGCGCTTCGAGGTGCTTGAGCTGCTTGTCGAAGTCCATGCCGCCGACGAACGTCATGACGTTGAGGCCGGTGTACTTGGTCAGGTCGGCGGCGTCCTTGGCGATCTGCACCACCAGTTCACGGGTCGGCGCGATGATCAGCGCCCGTGGCTCGCCCATGTAGCGCTCTTTCGGCGGCGGCGTCTGCAACAGCTGGGTGATGATCGAGATCAGGAACGCGGCGGTCTTGCCGGTGCCAGTCTGGGCGCGGCCGATGGCGTCTTTGCCGGCGAGGGTATAACCCAGCACCTGAGCCTGGATCGGCGTGCAATACGGGAAGCCCAAGTCGTGGATGGCATGCATCAGTTCCGGGGCGAGCTTGAAATCGTGGAAGCGGGTCTTGCCTTCCTGCGGCTCGACGACGAAGTCTTCGAGTTTCCAGGGAATCACCGGCGCCTTGGGCTTGGGTTCGCGACGTGGTCTGGCCGGTTTCGGGGCTTCGCTGCGCGCAGGCTCAGTGGCGGGCGTGGCAGCCGGAGCGGGTTTCGGTTCGTGCTTTGGGGGCGTGGCGGGCGTCTGGCGGCCGGCCTGGCTGGCATCGTTGCGATGACCGGGGGCGTGCGACGGCGCAGTGGGGACTGGCGCGAGCTGCTCAGCCTCGCTTTTACCGAACATTTTCTTGAGTGCTTTGAGCACGGTCATCTCATCAATTGGTTAAGGAATGTACGCCGGCCAGTGTAATGCAAGAAACGGGCGCGGCGTAGTGGGATGATCAAAGGGCGACCCCTGTCGCAATTGTCAGCGCAAGCGTTCGCTGAGCCACACGCCGATGTCGCGAATTTCTTCGGGTAACACTTCGTGCTCCATTGGGTATTCCTGCCATGTCACGGTGACACCATGGGCTTTGAGATACTCATAAGCCGTGCGACCCATCGAGTTCTGCACCACGTTGTCGAACTGGCCGTGCAGCGCCAGTGCCGGAATCCGTTGCTGGCTGGCGGATAACTCCAGTTCATCGCTGAACGTCGGCGCGTATGTCGATAATGCCAGTACCCCGCCCAACGGCCCCTGCCATTTCAGAAACGCGGTGTGATAGACCACGGCGCCGCCCTGGGAAAAACCGGCCAGGAAAATCCGCGATGCGTCTATTCCGCTGCTTCGCTGTTCTTCGATCAATTCGATGATGCGATCGGCGGACGCTTCCAGCTCATCGTGGTCGATCGACCGCGCCGGGCTCATGGCTTTGATGTCGTACCAGCTTGGCATGGCATATCCGCCATTTATCGTCACCGGGCGCGTCGGCGCCTGAGGCAGCACGAAACGCGTGCTCAGCAGGCTTTCCTGAAGCGCTTCGGCCACCGGCAGAAAGTCGTAGCGGTCGGCGCCGAGGCCGTGCAGCCAGATCACGCAGGCGTCTGCGGGCTTAACAGGCTGAAGAATCAAGGGCTCGGTCATGGCTGCTCCAATTGTGTGCGGGCGCTCTCATTGAGTGCGTGATTTGCGTGCGCGCCCGGTTGATCCGTTAAGAAGATGTCGCAAGGGTGCAAGTTTTGCTATTGACCTGTCACTCAATCGCTTCAGCAGCCGGTGTGGTACGGGCTTTGCTATGAGGTAGTCGTGCAATCAATCTCGCGCCTGGCGGTAACACTATCAGTGAACGCCGGGTGACGGGATAGCAAAGAATCCGGTGATGGATGTTCGCCAATGGCCGCAACGGGCTTAGCGAACGTGAAAGGGCTACCGCCCGTTCGGCCGAATGGTGAGAAGTGAGTTGTCCATGATGTGGATTTTCTCCTACTAGACTCATAGCGAAGGTCCTGCGTCGGTTGACCCCAAAAAAAGCCAACACGGGTCAACAACGCCTCAAAAGGGTGCGACTGGACTCAAGCTCCGACACAACAAGAGCAAAACTGGAGGTTTGAATGAAGATGTTGAAATCCACTCTGGCGATCGTGACTGCTGCTGCAGTACTGGGTGTCAGCGGGTTCGCTCAGGCGGGTGCAACCCTGGATGCAGTGAAGAAGAAAGGATTCGTGCAGTGCGGCGTCAGCGATGGCTTGCCAGGCTTCTCGGTTCCGGATTCCACCGGCAAGATCGTGGGCATCGATGCTGACGTCTGCCGCGCCGTGGCCGCTGCCGTGTTCGGCGACGCGACCAAGGTCAAGTTCAGTCAGTTGAACGCCAAGGAGCGTTTCACCGCTCTGCAGTCGGGCGAGATCGACATCCTGTCGCGCAACACCACCATGACCAGCTCCCGTGACGCGGGCATGGGCTTGAAATTCCCGGGCTTCATTACCTACTACGACGGCATCGGCTTCCTGGTTAACAACAAGCTGGGCGTCAAGAGTGCCAAAGAGCTGGACGGTGCAACCATCTGCATCCAGGCCGGTACCACTACCGAACTGAACGTTTCCGACTACTTCCGCGGCAACGGTCTGAAATACACCCCGATCACTTTCGACACCTCCGATGAAAGCGCCAAGTCGCTGGAGTCCGGTCGTTGCGACGTGCTGACCTCCGACAAGTCCCAGCTGTTCGCCCAGCGCAGCAAGCTGGCTTCGCCGAAGGATTATGTCGTTCTGCCGGAAACCATTTCCAAGGAACCACTGGGCCCGGTCGTGCGTAACGGCGACGACGAGTGGCTGGCCATCGTGCGTTGGGTTGGCTACGCGCTGCTGAACGCCGAAGAAGCAGGCATCACTTCGAAGAACGTCGAAGCTGAAGCCAAAGCGACCAAGAACCCGGATGTCGCTCGTATGCTCGGCGCAGACGGCGAATACGGTAAAGACCTGAAACTGCCGAAGGACTGGGTCGTACAGATCGTCAAGCAAGTCGGCAACTACGGTGAAATCTTCGAGAAAAACCTCGGCAAGAGCACTCCGCTGGAAATCGACCGCGGCCTGAACGCGCTGTGGAACAACGGCGGCATTCAATACGCACCACCAGTGCGCTGATGGTTCTGTCACCCGGCAGGCCAACTGCCGGGTGACGTTCTGTTCCATTATTTCCGGGGCACTTCATGCAAAATTCAATCGGCGCACCAAAGCAGAGGCTCAGCCTCAGCGATCCACGAGTGCGTGCGTGGGTATTTCAGATCATCACCATCGTGGCGGTGGTCTCCCTGGGCTGGTATCTGTTCGATAACACCCAGACCAACCTGCAACACCGGGGTATCACTTCGGGGTTCGACTTTCTCGAGCGCAGTGCCGGGTTCGGCATCGCTCAACACCTGATCTCCTACACCGAAGCGGACAGTTATGCCCGGGTGTTTGTCATCGGCCTGCTCAACACGCTGCTGGTGACCTTCATCGGTGTGATCCTGGCCACAATTCTCGGCTTCATCATCGGCGTCGCGCGCCTGTCGAAGAACTGGATCATTTCCAAACTGGCAACCGTGTACGTGGAGGTTTTCCGTAACATCCCGCCACTGCTGCAGATCCTGTTCTGGTACTTCGCGGTGTTCCTGACCATGCCGGGGCCGCGCAACAGCCACAACTTCGGCGATACCTTCTTCGTCAGCAGCCGTGGCCTGAACATGCCGGCCGCGCAAATGGCCGACGGCTTCTGGGCGTTCGTGGTCAGCATCGTGGTGGCCATCGTCGCCATCGTGCTGATGAGCCGCTGGGCCAACAAGCGCTTTGAAGCGACCGGCGAGCCGTTCCACAAGTTCTGGGCTGGCCTGGCGTTGTTCCTGGTGATCCCGGCGCTGTGTGCGCTGATCTTCGGTGCACCTGTGCACTGGGAAATGCCGAAGCTGCAAGGCTTCAACTTCGTCGGTGGCTGGGTGCTGATTCCGGAACTGCTGGCCTTGACCCTGGCGTTGACGGTGTACACCGCGGCGTTCATCGCCGAGATCGTGCGTTCGGGCATCAAGTCGGTCAGCCACGGCCAGACCGAGGCGGCGCATTCGCTCGGCCTGCGCAACGGCCCGACCCTGCGCAAGGTAATCATTCCGCAAGCGCTGCGGGTCATCATCCCGCCGCTGACCAGCCAATACCTGAACCTGGCGAAAAACTCCTCGCTGGCGGCCGGTATCGGTTATCCGGAAATGGTTTCGCTGTTCGCCGGCACCGTGCTGAACCAGACCGGTCAGGCGATCGAAGTCATTGCCATCACCATGAGCGTGTACCTGGCGATCAGTATCAGCATTTCCCTGCTGATGAACTGGTACAACAAGCGCATCGCGCTGATCGAGCGGTAAGGAATAGCGCATGAGTACTCATACTTTCAAACCCGACATGCCACCGCCGGCCAAGGTCTTCGGCCCGATGGCGTGGATCCGCGCGAACATGTTCTCCAGCTGGCTCAACACCCTGCTGACGCTGTTTGCGTTCTATCTGATCTACCTGGTGGTACCGCCGATCCTCAGTTGGGCGATCCTCGATGCCAACTGGGTCGGCACCACCCGCGCCGACTGCACCAAGGACGGCGCCTGCTGGGTCTTCATCCAGCAGCGTTTCGGCCAGTTCATGTACGGCTACTATCCGCCGGAACTGCGCTGGCGCGTGGACCTGACCGTGTGGCTGGCGGTCATCGGCGTGGCGCCCTTGTTCATCAAGCGCGTGGCGCACAAGGCGGTGTACGGCCTGAGCTTCCTGGTGATCTACCCGATCGTTGCCTGGTGCCTGCTGCATGGCGGCGTCTTCGGCCTCGACACCGTGGCGACCAGCCAGTGGGGCGGTCTGATGCTGACCCTGGTGATCGCCACTGTCGGCATCGCCGGTGCGTTGCCGCTGGGGATTGTCCTGGCGCTTGGCCGACGCTCGAACATGCCGGCGATCCGTGTGGTCTGCGTGACCTTCATCGAGTTCTGGCGCGGCGTGCCGTTGATCACGGTGCTGTTCATGTCCTCGGTGATGCTGCCGCTGTTTCTGCCTGAAGGCATGAACTTCGACAAGCTGCTGCGGGCGCTGATCGGCGTGATCCTGTTCCAGTCGGCGTACGTCGCCGAGGTGGTGCGCGGCGGTCTGCAAGCGATCCCCAAAGGCCAGTACGAAGCCGCGGCCGCGATGGGCCTCGGTTACTGGCGCGCCATGGGCCTGGTGATTCTGCCGCAAGCCCTGAAGCTGGTGATTCCCGGCATCGTCAACACCTTCATCGCGCTGTTCAAGGACACCAGCCTTGTGATCATCATCGGCCTCTTTGACCTGCTCAACAGCGTCAAGCAAGCCGCTGCCGATCCGAAATGGCTGGGCATGGCCACCGAAGGCTACGTGTTCGCCGCCCTGGTGTTCTGGATTTTCTGTTTTGGCATGTCGCGCTATTCCATGCACCTGGAACGCAAGCTCGACACTGGCCACAAGCGTTAGGAGTTTTTTCGATGAGCGAAGCAATCAAAAAGCCAGCGGGCCCTGAAGGCATCATTCAGATGCAGGGCGTGAACAAGTGGTACGGCCAGTTCCATGTGCTGAAAGACATCAACCTGAACGTGCGTCAGGGCGAGCGTATCGTGCTGTGCGGCCCGTCGGGTTCCGGCAAGTCCACCACCATCCGCTGCCTCAACCGTCTGGAAGAACACCAGCAGGGCCGCATCGTGGTCGATGGCGTGGAACTGACCAACGACCTCAAGCAGATCGAAGCGATCCGCCGTGAAGTCGGCATGGTGTTCCAGCACTTCAACCTGTTCCCGCACCTGACCATCCTGCAGAACTGCACCCTGGCACCGATGTGGGTGCGCAAGATGCCCAAGCGCAAGGCCGAGGAAATCGCCATGCATTACCTGGAACGCGTACGCATTCCGGAGCAGGCGCACAAGTATCCGGGGCAACTGTCCGGCGGCCAGCAGCAGCGTGTGGCGATCGCCCGCGCGCTGTGCATGAAACCGAAAATCATGCTGTTCGACGAACCGACCTCGGCACTCGACCCGGAGATGGTGAAAGAAGTACTCGATACCATGATCGGCCTGGCCGAAGACGGCATGACCATGCTCTGCGTAACCCACGAAATGGGCTTCGCCCGCACCGTGGCCAACCGTGTGATCTTCATGGACAAGGGCGAAATCGTCGAGCAGGCGGCACCGAACGACTTCTTCGACAATCCGCAGAATGATCGTACGAAGCTGTTCCTGAGTCAGATCCTGCATTGATCCGATTCAGGCGTTGAAATAAACCCGGACTCAGTTCCGGGTTTATTTTTGTCCGGGTTTTGCCGGTTGCCCTGATTGGAAAATCTGACTACCCTGTCAGCAAATTCATCCCATGATTGGATGACAGGGCGAATTCCATGTCTGAAAACTCTTTATTGATCAAACGATCCCTGGTCGATCAGGCGCTGGATCAACTGCGTCAGCGCATCACCGATGGCAGCTGGCAGGTCGGTCAGCGGCTTCCCACCGAGCCCGAGTTGTGCGCCGAACTCGGCATCAGCCGCAATACCGTGCGCGAAGCGATGCGGGTGTTGGCGTTTTCCGGGTTGATCGAGATCCGTCAGGGTGACGGCAGTTACCTGCGGGCGGTGGTCGATCCGATGGACACGCTCAAGGCGCTGTCCAGATGCTCGCTGGATCAGGCTCGGGAAACCCGGCACATCCTTGAAGTCGAGGCCATCGGCCTGGCGGCCTTGCGCCGTACCGATGAAGACCTCGTCGCGTTGCGCGAAGCGCTGGGTGTCGCCGGCAGCCACTATCACGGCGACCTCGACAGTTACATCCGCTGCGATCTGGTGTTCCACCGGCGTCTGGTGGATGCCGCACACAATCCGACCCTCAGCGAGCTGTATCGCTATTTTTCCAGCATCGTCGGCGCGCAATTGCGCCAGACCCTGAACATCGTCCCCCGTCGCCAGGAAGTCTTCGATTTGCACGTCGCCTTGCTTGAGGCCGTCGAGCAGCGCGATCCGGAGCGGGCCAAAGCCTTGTCGAGGCAGTTGATCAATGAACCTTGAAACCGAGAAAACCATGTCCCGCCCAGAAGTCTCCCCGGCACCCGTTCGCAAGGCCGAGCTCGAAGAATTGTTGATCGACGCCGAAGCCGATGACGAACAAGTGCAGCAAGGTCATCCGTTGGTGCGGCGCCCTTGGCTGTTGCTGCTTGGGTTGATTCTGGTGGCGTTGAACCTGCGACCGGCGCTGTCGAGCATGGCGCCGCTGCTCAGTGATGTGTCGAAAAGCCTTGGTTTGTCGGCCGCTCAAGCAGGGTTGCTGACGACGTTGCCGGTACTCTGCCTCGGTCTGTTTGCTCCGCTGGCACCCGTGCTGGCGCGACGTTTCGGTGCCGAGCGGGTGGTCTTGGGGATTCTTCTGACACTGGCCGGCGGCATCATCCTGCGCAGCAACTTCGGCGAAATCGGTCTGTTCGTCGGCAGCGTGCTGGGCGGTGCGAGCATCGGCATCATCGGCGTTTTGCTGCCGGGCATCGTCAAGCGCGACTTCGCCAAACATGCCGGCACCATGACCGGCGTCTACACCATGGCCCTGTGCCTGGGCGCGGCAATGGCGGCAGGTTCCAGCGTGCCGCTGAGCGAACACTTCGACCACAGCTGGGCCATGGGTCTGGGTTTCTGGGTGATTCCGGCGCTGGTGGCGGCAGTATTCTGGCTGCCGCAAATCGGCCAGAAGCACGGCGCGCACAACGTTGCCTATCGGGTCCGCGGTCTGCTGCGTGATCCGCTGGCGTGGCAAGTGACCTTGTACATGGGCCTGCAATCTTCACTGGCCTACATCGTGTTCGGCTGGTTGCCGTCGATCCTCATCGGTCGCGGGCTGACCCCGACCCAGGCCGGCCTGGTGCTGTCCGGATCGGTGATCATCCAGCTCGCCAGCTCCCTGGCGGCACCGTGGCTGGCCACGCGCGGCAAGGATCAGCGGCTGGCGATCGTGGTGGTCATGGCGCTGACGCTCGGCGGCCTGTTCGGTTGCCTCTACGCACCAATCGAAGGACTGTGGGGCTGGGCGATCCTGCTGGGGCTGGGGCAGGGCGGTACGTTCAGCCTGGCGCTGACCCTGATCGTGCTGCGCTCGCGGGATTCCCATGTCGCGGCCAACCTGTCGAGCATGTCCCAGGGCTTCGGCTACACCCTCGCGTCCATGGGGCCGTTCGCGGTCGGTGTGGTGCACGACTGGACCGGTGGCTGGAACGCCGTGGGCTGGATCTTCGGCATCATCGGTGCGGGTGCAATCCTCGCCGGCCTCGGTGCCGGACGTGCGCTGTATGTGCAGGTAGTCAGCGAAAAGGTCTGACGCGCGCGCACTGTCGGTATTCGGAGTGCGAATGCCGATAGTGTTTCGGGCGTTTGCGGATTATCGTGCTGGCAATCTGTACCTTTCCTGGAGATTGCCCATGAGTGAAGAAGCCCACAGCGCCCTGATCACCCGTTTCTACCAGGCTTTCCAGCGCCTTGACGCCGAGGCCATGGCCGCCTGCTACACCGACGACGTGGTATTCAGCGATCCGGCGTTCGGCGAACTGCGCGGCCGCGATGCCGGCGACATGTGGCGCATGCTCACCACCCGCGCCAAAGACTTCTCACTGACCTTCGACAACGTCCGCGCCGATGAGCGCAGCGGCGGCGCCCACTGGGTGGCGACCTACCTGTTCAGCCAGACCGGCAATATCGTGATCAACGACATCCAGGCACGCTTCGTCTTCCGTGACGGCAAGATATGCGAACACCACGACCACTTCGATTTGTGGCGCTGGTCGCGTCAGGCGTTGGGCTTCAAGGGCCTGCTGCTGGGTTGGACGCCGCTGGTGCGCAACGCCGTCCGTGCCCAGGCCCTGAAAGGGCTGAAGGCATTTCAGGCGAGTCGCTGATAAGATCGCGGCCTGTTTTCCTTACGCCTGAATTGTCCCGTGACCAGCCTCAGCGAAAATCCTCCCGATGTCGACGTACCAGTGAGCAAGTCCTGGTTCGTCTACCTCGTACGCGCCGCCAACGGTTCGCTGTACTGCGGGATCAGCGATGATCCCGTGCGCCGCTTTGCCAAGCACCAGAGTGGCAAGGGCGCACGATTCTTTCTTTCAAGCCCGGCGATGGCGCTGGTCTATACCGAGCTGTGCCGCGACAAGAGTGATGCGTTACGCCAGGAGCGGTTGATCAAAAAACTCAGGAAGAGTGCGAAGGAATGTTTGGTGGCGTCTTATCGGCCTGATTGATCGGGTGTAAGCGGTAGAAGTCTCTGCATGTCGAAGGCGCTGCCTGAGGCAAACGGCGGGCGAAAAAAAACCGCCTTTGCGGGGCGGTTTTTCTGTAAACGCCGGTTTGCGGCCGGGTTTACTGCATCACAATGGACACACTAGCGTGGACGAAGATTATTCGGCTTTATGCCATCGAGCAAGTGGGAAAACCGTCTCGGTTTCGGCTGAGGCGGTTTTTTTCGAGAACTCTCCAGTGCCTTATCAACCTGACTGATCGGTTCCCATCAGCCGGATCCGTAGGCTGCGAACAAATTGCGCGCTAAGCTGCTGGCTCACTTTCTGTGCGGCGGAGCCGAGCATGTCCGAGTTGATCCTTCATCATTACCCGACCTCTCCCTTTGCTGAAAAGGCCCGGCTGCTGCTGGGGTTCAAGGGCTTGTCCTGGCGTTCGGTGCATATCTCGCCAGTGATGCCCAAGCCTGACCTGACCGCCCTGACCGGTGGCTACCGCAAGACGCCGGTGCTGCAGATCGGCGCCGACATCTATTGCGACACCGCGCTGATCGCCCGTCGCCTCGAGCAGGTAAAGGCCCAGCCTTCGTTCTTCCCGGATGGTCAGGAAATGATCGCCGCCAGTTTCGCTGCCTGGGCCGATTCGGTGGTGTTCCAGCATGCGGTGAGCCTGGTGTTTCAGCCCGAATCGGTGGCGGTGCGTTTCGGCAAGTTACCGCCGGAAGCGATCAAGGCCTTCCTCGCCGATCGTGCCGGACTGTTCAGCGGTGGCAGCGCGACCAAACTGTCAGCCGAACAGGCCAAACATCAATGGCCAACCATCATGGCGCGTCTGGAGCAGCAGCTGCAGCGTGAAGACGGGGACTTCCTGTTCGGCGAGCCGTCGATTGCCGACTTCGCCATGGCCCATCCGCTGTGGTTCCTCAAGGCGACCCACGTCACCGCGCCGCTGGTGGACGACTATCCGGCAGTGTCCGCATGGCTCGGGCGGGTGCTGGGCTTCGGTCACGGTGCGGCCAGTGCGATGAGTTCCGAAGAGGCGCTGGAGGTTGCACGCAGTTCGAAACCGGCGGCATTGCCCGATGAGCAGTTTGTCGATCCGAACGGATTCGAAACGGGCCAGCAAGTCGTGATCGCGGCCACTGACTACGGCGTTGATCCGGTGGCCGGTGAGCTGGTGTTTGCCGGTCGCGAGGAGTTGATCTTGCGCCGTGAAGACGAACGTGGCGGCGTGGTGCATGTGCACTTCCCGCGTTTCGGTTTCCGAATCGAGAAACGCTGAAACAACTGAGGGAGCCGATTGGCTCCCTCGTTCATTTCAGTGCAGCGAGAATCTCGTTCGGATCAAACCCGCGAATCAACGTGCCATTGACGTCGATCAGCGGAATTCCGCGCCCGCCCAAAGCCTCGTAAGCCTTGCGTGCCTCGGCATCCTTCTCGATATCGAATTCCTTGAACGGAATGCCTTTCTGATCGAGAAAGCGCTTAGTCTGCTTGCAGTAACCGCACCAGTCCGTGGCGTACAACACGACATGGGCGTTGGCGCGGACCTGCTCGGACGCCATCTGCGATGGGTTGAATACCCGCTCGATCTTGCCCCAGTTCTGATAGACCACGACCACCAGCAGAACCAGCAGAACTTTTTTCAGCACATTGCCGAGCATCAGTTGCGACGCTTCAACTGATCGGTGAGCGAGGTCGGCAGACCTTTGATGATCAGGGTGCCGGCCTCTTCGTCGTATTCGATCTTCGAGCCCAGCAGGTGTGCTTCGAAGCTGATCGACAGGCCTTCGGCGCGGCCGGTGAAGCGGCGGAACTGGTTGAGCGTGCGTTTATCCGCCGGAATCTCCGGCGACAGGCCGTAATCCTTGTTGCGGATGTGATCGTAGAAGGCCTTTGGGCGCTCTTCGTCGATCAGCTCCGAGAGTTCTTCCAGGCCCATGGGCTCGCCGAGCTTGGCCTGGCTGCTGGCGTAGTCGACCAGGGTCTTGGTCTTTTCGCGCGCGGAATCTTCCGGCAGGTCTTCGCTCTCGACGAAGTCGCTGAAGGCCTTGAGCAGGGTGCGGGTCTCGCCCGGGCCGTCGACGCCTTCCTGGCAGCCGATGAAGTCGCGGAAGTACTCCGAGACCTTTTTGCCGTTCTTGCCCTTGATGAACGAGATGTACTGCTTGGACTGCTTGTTGTTCTGCCACTCGGAAACGTTGATCCGCGCCGCCAGGTGCAGTTGGCCGAGGTCGAGGTGGCGCGACGGTGTCACATCCAGTTGTTCGGTCACTGCCACGCCTTCACTGTGGTGCAGCAGGGCGATGGCCAGGTAATCGGTCATGCCTTGCTGGTAGTGGGCGAACAGCACGTGGCCACCGACCGACAGGTTCGATTCTTCCATCAGCTTTTGCAGGTGCTCGACCGCGACTTTGCTGAACGCGGTGAAGTCTTTGCCGCCTTCCATGTACTCCTTCAGCCAGCCGCTGAACGGGAACGCACCGGACTCCGGATGGAACAACCCCCAGGCTTTGCCCTGTTTGGCGTTATAGCTCTCATTGAGATCGGCGAGCATGTTCTCGATGGCAGCGGACTCAGCCAGTTCGGAGTCACGGGCGTGCAGGACTGCGGGTGTGCCGTCGGGTTTTTTGTCGATCAAATGGACGATGCAATGACGGATCGGCATAGGCTTCTCGGCTGGTGGAAGGGGGGAGGGCGGGCTCCCCCGAAAAAGCGCTCAGTGTACCGCAACCACTGGATTTGGCGCGGGGTGAAGGGCAAATCCGGGTCACCCGACGGCCCTTATGCATTTATTTACCGATTTAGCGCAATAAACCTGACCATTTGGCTAGCTAGAGGCGGATATTTCCTTGTCTCTGTGCTAGTTTTGCCCGGTCTTGTGCGAAGTCACCGCGACAAGCATGCATTCAGCTTTTGTCAGGTCGAACCAAACCTTGATTTCGGCATCTATAACCCCGACTCGTCGTGGTTATCGCCGAGGGTGCCAGATCCAGAAGATCGGGCTCGATGGCTGACACTGCACTCTGCAATCCATATGAATTTGATAGGGAAGGAACACTACATGGCTCTTACTAAAGACCAACTGATCGCCGACATCGCTGAAGCTATCGACGCGCCGAAAGCCACCGCGCGTGCCGCTCTGGACCAACTGGGTCAAATCGTTGCCGATCAGCTGGAAAACGGTGCCGAAATCACTTTGCCAGGTATCGGCAAGCTGAAAGTGACCGAGCGTCCTGCCCGCACTGGCCGTAACCCGTCGACTGGCGCTGCCATCGAAATCCCTGCCAAGAAAGTGGTCAAGATGGTTGTGGCCAAAGGCCTGACCGACGCTGTGAACAAGTAAGACGCAGCGATAAAAAAAACCGTGCACCGGAGCGATCCGGGCACGGTTTTTTTGCGCCTGCTGTTTGTGTTTCAGCAGTAGCGGCGGCTGCTTTGCGCTCAAGCGCCGCCCTGGTCGAAGCGTATTACTTGCGAACCCAGCGCTCGCGCCGCCAGATCTGCTGTTCGGACTTGGTCTGGAAGGTCCAGGCGACGAAGCGGCTCTGCTTCTGCCCCTGGGACATTTCCACCACCTGGCTTTCCAGCGCGCCGGCCTTTTTCAGCGCGGTTTCGATGGCAGGCAGGTTCGAGGCTTTCGAGACCAGGGTGCTGAACCACAACACCTTGTGCGCAAAGTTCGCACTTTCGGCGATCAGTTGCGTCACGAAGCGCGCCTCGCCACCTTCACACCACAGCTCGGCCGACTGACCGCCGAAGTTCAGCACCGGTAATTTGCGCTTCGGATCGGCCTTGCCCAGGGCTCGCCACTTACGCTCGCTGCCCTTGGTGGCTTCTTCCATCGACGCGTGGAATGGCGGGTTGCACATGGTCAGGTCAAAGCGCTCGCCGGGCTCCAGCAGGCCGATCAGGATGTGCTTGCGGTTTTCCTGCTGGCGCAGCTGGATGACCTTGTTCAGGTTGTTGGACTGGACGATGGCCCTGGCGGCGGCCACGGCGGTCGGATCAATCTCCGAGCCGAGGAAGTGCCAGCGGTATTCGCTATGACCGATCAGCGGATACACGCAGTTGGCGCCCATGCCGATATCCAGCACATTGACGATGGCTCCGCGCGGAACCACGCCATCGTTGTTGCTGGCCAGCAGGTCCGCCAAAAAGTGGATGTAGTCGGCACGGCCCGGCACCGGCGGGCACAGATAATCGGCCGGGATGTCCCAATGCTGGATACCGTAGAACGATTTGAGCAGCGCCCGGTTGAACACACGCACCGCATCGGGACTGGCGAAGTCGATGCTTTCCTTGCCGTACGGGTTGGTGATCACGAACTTCGCCAGTTCCGGCGTGGTCTTGATCAGCGCCGGGAAGTCGTAACGACCCTGATGGCGATTGCGCGGGTGCAGGCTGGCTTCTTTACGCGGTTCCACGGGCTTGGCCGGGGTGGCGGAGTCAGGCTTCTTGCGCGCAGGTTTCGGTGTACGTGGGGCGTTCATGGGCGTGGTCGATTCGGGTAGGGCTGAAAGTGGCGGCTATTGTCCCACAGGGCGCTGCGTTGTTGGCCGGAAAAGTGCCGGGCACAAAAAAGGGAGGCCGTTGCGGGCCTCCCTTTTTCAGTGCGATTTGCCGTTACAGGCTGGCAATCCGCGCGTGCTGCTCGGCCAGCTTGGCCAGAGCCTGTTCGGCTTCGGCCAGTTTGGCGCGTTCCTTCTCGATGACTTCGGCCGGGGCCTTGTCAACGAAACCGGCGTTGGACAGCTTGCCGCCAACGCGCTGGACTTCGCCCTGCAGACGCAGGATTTCCTTGTCCAGACGCGCAAGCTCGGCGTTCTTGTCGATCAGGCCGGCCATCGGCACCAGCACTTCCATCTCGCCAACCAGCGCGGTGGCAGACAGCGGCGCTTCTTCGCCGGCCGCCAGCACGGTGATCGATTCCAGACGCGCCAGCTTCTTCAGCAGCGCTTCGTTTTCGGTCAGGCGGCGCTGATCTTCGGCGGTGACGTTTTTCAGGTAGATCGGCAGCGGTTTGCCCGGGCCGATGTTCATTTCGCCACGGATGTTGCGCGTGCCGAGCATCAGGCCCTTGAGCCATTCGATGTCGTCTTCGGCCGCCGGATCGATGCGCTCTTCGTTGGCCACCGGCCAGGGTTGCAGCATGATCGTCTTGCCCTGAATGCCGGCCAGCGGCGCGATGCGCTGCCAGATTTCTTCAGTGATGAACGGCATGAACGGATGCGCCAGACGCAGCGCCACTTCCAGTACGCGAACCAGCGTGCGGCGGGTACCGCGCTGACGCTCGACCGGCGCGTTTTCGTCCCACAGCACAGGCTTGGACAGTTCCAGGTACCAGTCGCAGTACTGGTTCCAGATGAACTCGTACAGCGCTTGCGCCGCCAGGTCGAAACGGAACTGATCCAGTTGACGGGTCACTTCGGCTTCGGTGCGTTGCAACTGCGAGATGATCCAGCGGTCTGCCAGCGACAGCTCGTAGGCTTCGCCGTTCTGGCCGCAGTCTTCGCCCTTGTCCAGAACATAACGCGCGGCGTTCCAGATCTTGTTGCAGAAGTTGCGATAGCCTTCGACGCGGCCCATATCGAACTTGATGTCGCGACCGGTGGAGGCCAGCGAGCAGAAGGTGAAGCGCAGGGCGTCGGTGCCGTAGCTGGCGATGCCGTCGGCGAACTCTTCGCGGGTCTGCTTCTCGATCTTCTTCGCCAGCTTCGGCTGCATCAGGCCGGACGTGCGCTTCTGCACCAGGGTTTCCAGCTCGATGCCGTCGATGATGTCCAGCGGGTCCAGGACGTTGCCCTTGGACTTGGACATCTTCTGGCCCTGGCCATCACGCACCAGACCGTGTACGTAAACGGTCTTGAACGGAACCTGCGGCGTGCCGTCCTCGTTCTTGATCAGGTGCATCGTCAGCATGATCATCCGGGCGACCCAGAAGAAAATGATGTCGAAACCGGTGACCAGCACGTCGGTGGAGTGGAATTTCTTCAGGAACTCGGTCTTTTCCGGCCAGCCCAGGGTAGAGAAGGTCCACAGGCCCGAACTGAACCAGGTGTCGAGCACGTCGTTGTCCTGTTGCAGCGCAACGTCCGGGCCGAGGTTGTGCTTGGCGCGCACTTCGGCTTCGTCGCGACCCACGTAGACCTTGCCCGACTCGTCGTACCAGGCCGGAATCCGGTGACCCCACCACAGCTGACGGCTGATGCACCAGTCCTGGATGTCGCGCATCCACGAGAAGTACATGTTTTCGTACTGCTTCGGCACGAACTGGATGCGGCCGTCTTCAACGGCGGCAATCGCAGGCTCGGCCAGCGGTTTGGTGGACACGTACCACTGGTCGGTCAGCCACGGTTCGATGACGGTGCCGGAGCGGTCGCCTTTCGGCACTTTCAGGTTGTGATCGTCGACGCTGACCAGCAGGCCGGCGGCGTCGAACGCGGCCACGATCTGCTTGCGTGCTTCGAAACGCTCGAGACCGGCGTACTCGGCCGGAATCTTGCCGTCGATGCTGTCGTTCAGCGTGCCGTCGAGGTTGAACACTTGCGCTGCCGGCAGCACGTTGGCGTTCTTGTCGAAGATGTTCAGCAGCGGCAGGTTGTGGCGCTTGCCGACTTCATAGTCGTTGAAATCGTGGGCCGGGGTGATTTTCACGCAGCCGGTGCCGAATTCAGGATCGCAGTAATCGTCGGCGATGATCGGAATGCGGCGGCCGACCAGCGGCAGCTCGACAAACTTGCCGATCAGGGCTTTGTAGCGCTCGTCGTTCGGGTTCACCGCGACGGCGGAGTCGCCGAGCATGGTTTCCGGACGGGTGGTCGCGACGATCAGGAAGTCGTTGCCTTCAGCGGTTTTCGCGCCGTCGGCCAGCGGGTACTTCAGGTTCCACAGGAAACCTTTCTCGTCATGGTTTTCCACTTCGAGGTCGGAAATCGCCGTGTGCAGCTTGGTATCCCAGTTGACCAGGCGCTTGCCGCGGTAGATCAGACCGTCTTCGTGCAGGCGCACGAACGCTTCTTTAACGGCTTCGGAGAGGCCGTCGTCCATGGTGAAGCGCTCGCGGCTCCAGTCCACGGACGAGCCGAGGCGGCGGATCTGACGGCTGATGTTGCCGCCGGACTGATCCTTCCACTCCCAGACTTTTTCGAGGAATTTCTCGCGGCCCAGATCGTGGCGATTCTGGCCCTGAGCTTCGAGTTGACGCTCCACCAGCATCTGCGTGGCGATACCGGCGTGGTCGGTGCCCGGCTGCCACAGGGTGTTGCGACCCTGCATGCGGCGGAAACGGATCAGGGCGTCCATGATCGCGTTGTTGAAACCGTGACCCATGTGCAGGCTGCCGGTGACGTTCGGCGGCGGGATCATGATGGTGTAGGAGTCGCCCGCGCCTTGCGGGGCGAAGTAGTTCTCGGACTCCCAGGTGTTGTACCAGGAAGTTTCAATGGCGTGCGGCTGGTAGGTCTTATCCATGCGCGGCGGGACCCTATTGGCATTTATTCAGGAAAAGCCGGGAAGTATAGCGGGGCATGGGGCGCAGGGCGAGCGGGGCGGGCCGGGTGGAGGGCTAAATGTGGGAGCTGGCTGACCAGCGATGGCGGTGGCGCGGTTTTTCAGGAAAGCCGCCGTGATGCTGTCGCTGGCCAGTCAGCTCCTACAGGAGATCGGGGGGATTATTCATACTGGCCGAGAAGCCGTTCCATCCGCGCCTCGAGGCGACGTTTGATTTCGGTTTCGATGTGTGGTGCGAAATCGTCGATCACGTCCTGCATGATCAGTTGCGCGGCGGCGCGCAGTTCGCTGTCCAGGTGCAGGAGCGCGTCGGGACCTTTATCCACAGGTGCAGCGGCAGGCTGCGGGGCAGGCGTCGGCGGGGGTGCAGCTTCGGCGGCTTGCGGTGTGTTGTCGATCGAATCGAACAACATCGGAATCTGTTCCTGTTCGCCATCATCGACCGTGTCGGTCAGCAGCGGCGGTTGCAGGTTGTCATCACCGAGCAACTGGCGGATCGACTCGAGATCATCCAGCAGGTGCGCGGGTTTTTGCAGCGGTTTTGGAGTGTCCATCGGCGTACTCAGAGTCGCTGTAAACGGTGGTCTTGCAGAGGATAGCCCTGTTCGCGGTAGAAACGGAAACTCTCCCGCGCCGCAGTGCGAATCGTCGGATCTTCCACCACAACCTCCGCCACCCGGGCGAATTTGTTGGCGAAAGCCGGGACTTTCAGGTCGAGGTTGACCAGCAAGTCCGCGTGCTGGCCGCAGTCATCGCCCAATCCCAACACGATCAAACCTTCCGGTTCGCTTTCAGCCGGGCCGTGAGGCACGAAGGTTTCGCCCTTGAACGCCCACAGCCGCGCATCGAGATCATCACGCTGGGCGGCATCGCTGCAATGCAGGTAGATGCGGTGGCCCATGCGCCACGCTTTCTCGGTGAGCTTGCAGGCAAAGTCCAGGCGAGCCGAAGGATCGGCGCTGGGCAGGATATAAAAGTCGACTTTGGTCATTGCGGTTCCTGAGCTGAAAGCGGCGCCTCTCAAGAAAGGCGCCGCCCGCAGTCATCGGTTTCAGGCTTTGGCGCGGTCCAGCAGGTATTGGGTCAGCAGTGGAACCGGACGGCCAGTGGCGCCCTTGTCCTTGCCGCCGCTGGTCCAGGCGGTGCCTGCAATGTCCAGGTGTGCCCAGTTCAGTTTTTTGGTGAAGCGCGACAGGAAGCAGGCGGCGGTGATGGTGCCGGCTTTCGGACCGCCGATGTTGGCGATGTCGGCGAACGGGCTGTCCAGTTGCTCCTGGTACTCATCGAACAGCGGCAGTTGCCAGGCGCGGTCGTCGGCAGCCTTGCCGGCGCTCAGCAGTTGCTCGATCAGCTCGTCGTTGTTGCCCAGCAGGCCTGACGTGTGGGCGCCCAGAGCAACGACGCAGGCACCGGTCAGGGTGGCGATGTCGATTACTGCTTGCGGCTTGAAGCGCTCGGAGTAGGTCAGGGCGTCGCACAGCACCAGACGGCCTTCGGCGTCGGTGTTGAGGATTTCCACGGTCTGGCCGCTCATGGTGGTGACGATGTCGCCCGGACGCGAAGCCGTGCCGCTCGGCATGTTCTCGGCGCAGGCGAGGATGCACACCAGGTTGATCGGCAGTTTCAGTTCCAGCACGGCGCGCAGGGTACCGAACACGCTGGCGGCGCCGCCCATGTCGTACTTCATCTCGTCCATGCCGGCGCCCGGCTTCAGGCTGATGCCGCCGGTGTCGAAGGTGATGCCTTTACCGACCAGCGCGTACGGCTTCTCGGATTTCTTGCCGCCGTTGTATTGCATGACGATCAGACGCGGCGGCTGGGCGCTGCCCTGGCCGACGGCGTAGAACGAACCCATGCCCAGCGACTTGATCTTCTTCTCGTCGAGGACTTCGACTTTCAGATCCTTGAACTCTTTGCCGAGGTTCTTGGCCTGTTCGCCCAGGAAAGTCGGGTGGCAGATGTTCGGCGGCAGGTTGCCCAGGTTGCGGGTGAACGCCATGCCGTTGGCGATCGCAGTGGCGTGGTTCACGGCGCGCTGCACTTCGGCCTGAGCGGCCTTGATGGTCAGCAGGGTGATCTTCTTCAGGGCGCGCGGTTCGGCTTTCTGGCTCTTGAACTGGTCGAAGGTGTATTCGCCGTCGATCAGGGTTTCGGCCAGCAGTCGGGTCTTGCCGTAGCTGTCGCGGTTCTTGACGATGATTTCATCGAGCGCCAGCACGGCGTCGCTGCCACCCAGGCCTTTAAGCGTGTTGAGGATGCCGGCGACGATCTTGCGGAACGGACGGTCGCCCAGTTCTTCATCCTTGCCCACGCCGACCAGCAGCACGCGTTCGGCTTTCAGGTTCGGCAGGCTGTGCAGCAACAGGCTCTGACCGACCTTGCCGGCCAGGTCGCCACGCTTGAGCACGGCGCTGATGGCGCCGCCGCTCAGTTCGTCGACCTGCCTGGCGGCAACACCGAGTTTGCGGCCTTCGCCGATAGCAACCACCAGGGTGGCGGTTTTCAACGTTTCTGGGCTAACGCTTTTTACAACCAGTTCCATGTCCGGATCCCTGAATGAATGGTCAACACGCAGGCGTTCGACGTGTCCGCCGTCGCCTGCTTATAGAGAGAAGAGGCGCAGGCCAGTGCCTGCGACAGAGGCGGCAGTTTGAACCTCGCTCACCGCGCCTGACAACCCTCGGTTGTACGATCTTCAACGGATTGCATGCTTGCGTGAGTGTGCGCAGTGACAGGCGCCCTCAATCACAGGATAATGCCGCATCTTTTTTCGACGGCTCTGCCTTGCGGGCCCGTCGATACGTTTGCTTGTTTGGCCGCCTTAGCCTGACAACCCTGGAGTGTCTGGTTTGATCGTCTTCCGTTATCTGTCCCGCGAAGTCCTGTTGACCCTGAGTGCGGTAAGCGCCGTGCTGCTGGTCATCATCATGAGCGGTCGCTTCATCAAATACCTCGCCCAGGCCGCTGCGGGCCAGCTCGATCCGGGATCGCTGTTCCTGATCATGGGCTACCGTCTGCCGGGCTTCCTGCAACTGATCCTGCCGCTGGGCCTGTTTCTCGGGATCCTGCTGGCGTACGGCCGGTTGTACCTGGAAAGCGAGATGACCGTGCTCTCGGCCACCGGCATGAGTCAGCAGCGTCTGTTTCGCATGACCCTGTTCCCGGCCACCCTGGTGGCGCTGGTGGTGGCATGGCTGAGCCTGAGCCTGGCCCCGCAAGGCGCCAACCAGTTCCAGCTGCTGCTGAACAAACAGGACGCCCTGACCGAGTTCGACACCCTCGAGCCCGGCCGTTTCCAGGCCCTGCGCGACGGTACGCGGGTGACCTACACCGAAACCCTGAGCGACGATCGGGTCAACCTGGGCAGCGTGTTCATCTCGCAGAAGAACCTCGGCGCCAACCAGAAGGATCGCGGTATTTCCGTGCTGGTGGCAGAAAAGGGCCGTCAGGAAGTGCGTCCCGACGGCAACCGCTACCTGATCCTCGACAACGGGTACCGCTACGACGGCAGCCCGGGTCAGGCCAACTACCGCGCCATCCACTACGAAACCTACGGCGTGCTGCTGCCCAAGCCGGATGTCAGCGAGGAAGTCACCGACCGTGACGCCATGCCGACCTCGTCTTTGCTGGGCAGCGACGACATCCGCTCGAAAACCGAATTGCAATGGCGCCTGTCGCTGCCGTTGCTGGTGTTCATCGTGACCCTGATGGCGGTGCCGCTGTCGCGGGTCAACCCGCGTCAGGGGCGTTTCCTCAAGCTGCTGCCGGCGATTCTTCTTTATATGGCTTACCTGACCATCCTGATTGCCGCCCGCGGCGCCCTTGAAAAAGGCAAGATTCCACCGTCGCTCGGTTTGTGGTGGGTGCACGCGATCTTCCTGTTCATCGGCCTGGGCCTGTTGTACTGGGAACCTCTGCGCCTGAAGCTGGCCAGCCGTCGCAGCGCTGCGCTGGAGGTGGCCCGTGGTTAAACTCGACCGCTACATCGGCAGCAGCGTATTCATTGCGATCATTGCAGTGCTGGCGATCATTCTCGGCCTGGCGACCTTGTTCGCGTTCATCGACGAGATGGGCGACGTCAGTGACACCTACACCCTGGTCGATGTCCTGAGTTTCGTGCTCCTGACCGCGCCACGCCGCATGTACGACATGCTGCCGATGGCGGCGCTGATCGGCTGTCTGATCGGCCTCGGCAGTCTGGCGAGCAGCAGCGAACTGACGGTAATGCGCGCTGCCGGTGTGTCCATCGGGCGCATCGTCTGGGCGGTAATGAAACCGATGCTGGTGCTGATGCTGGCCGGTGTGCTGATCGGCGAGTACGTGGCGCCGGTCACCGAAAGCATGGCCCAGGCCAACCGTTCGCTGGCGCAAGGCAGCGGCGACGCGCAAAGCGCCAAGCACGGCATGTGGCACCGCCAGGGCGAGGAGTTCATTCACATCAACTCCGTACAGCCCAACGGTCGCCTGTATGGCGTGACTCGCTATCACTTTGACAAAGAGCGTCATCTGCTGAGCTCGAGCTTCGCCAAGCGCGCCGAGTTCGATACCGATCACTGGCAGCTGACCGACGTAACGACTACCAGATTCCACGAGCGCAGTACCGAAGTGGTCAATACACCGGTCGAGCGTTGGGATGTCTCGCTGAGCCCGCAATTGCTGAGCACTGTGGTGATGGCGCCGGAATCGCTGTCGATCACCGGCCTGTGGGGTTATATCCACTACCTGGCCGATCAGGGCCTGAGCAACGGTCGTTACTGGCTGGCATTTTGGGTCAAGGTGTTGCAGCCGCTGGTGACCGCTGCCCTGGTACTGATGGCGATCTCCTTCATCTTCGGTCCGTTGCGTTCGGTGACCCTCGGTCAGCGGGTATTCACCGGTGTGCTGGTGGGTTTCACCTTCCGCATCGTTCAGGATCTGCTGGGTCCATCCAGTCTGGTGTTCGGGTTCTCGCCGCTGTTCGCGGTGCTGGTGCCGGCTGGCGTATGTGCGCTGGCGGGTGTCTGGCTGTTGCGTCGAGCCGGTTGATGAACAAGGTTTCACCCACGCTTTAGCCTTGGAAACGCCTCGGTCGTCAGATCGGGGCGTTTTTGCATGCAATCCGGGTGACAGGCGAACGTGACGCTTGCGCCGTGTATCAGGTACAATTCCCGGCTATTTTTCGGCGGGCCAAGCCTGCAGCCTTTTTGAGTGTTGATCCGTGAGTGATTTGAGTCATATCCGCAATTTCTCCATCATCGCCCACATTGACCATGGCAAGTCGACGCTGGCTGACCGTTTCATCCAGATGTGCGGCGGCCTGGCCGAGCGTGAAATGGAAGCCCAGGTCCTGGACTCCATGGAACTGGAGCGTGAGCGCGGGATCACCATCAAGGCCCACAGCGTCACCCTCTATTACAAGGCCAAAGACGGCATTACCTACCAGCTGAACTTCATTGACACCCCGGGCCACGTCGACTTCACCTACGAAGTCAGCCGTTCCCTGGCCGCGTGTGAAGGCGCGTTGCTGGTGGTCGATGCGGGGCAGGGTGTTGAAGCCCAGTCCGTGGCCAACTGCTACACCGCCATCGAGCAGGGCCTCGAGGTCATGCCGGTGCTGAACAAGATCGACCTGCCACAGGCCGAGCCCGACCGCGTCAAGGACGAGATCGAGAAGATCATCGGCATCGACGCCACCGACGCCGTCACCTGCAGCGCCAAGACCGGCCTGGGTGTCGACGAGGTTCTGGAGCGTCTGGTTACCACCATTCCTGCGCCGACCGGCAACATCGAAGATCCGCTGCAAGCGTTGATCATCGACTCCTGGTTCGACAACTACCTGGGCGTTGTCTCCCTGGTACGCGTGCGTCACGGCCGCGTGAAGAAGGGCGACAAGATCCTCGTCAAGTCCACCGGCAAGGTGCATCTGGTCGACAGCGTTGGCGTGTTCAACCCGAAACACACCGCCACCGCTGACCTGAAAGCCGGCGAAGTGGGCTTCATCATCGCCAGCATCAAGGACATTCACGGTGCGCCGGTCGGTGACACCCTGACCCTGAGCTCCACTCCGGACGTTCCGGTGCTGCCAGGCTTCAAACGTATCCAGCCGCAGGTTTACGCCGGTCTGTTCCCGGTCAGCTCCGACGACTTCGAGGACTTCCGCGAAGCGCTGCAGAAACTGACCCTGAACGACTCGTCGCTGCAATACACCCCGGAAAGCTCCGACGCACTGGGCTTCGGCTTCCGTTGCGGCTTCCTCGGCATGCTGCACATGGAGATCATCCAGGAGCGCCTGGAGCGCGAATACGACCTGGACCTGATCACCACGGCGCCAACCGTAATCTTCGAACTGGTGCTGAAAACCGGTGAAACGATTTACGTCGACAACCCGTCAAAGCTGCCGGATGTCTCGTCGATCGAAGACATGCGCGAGCCGATCGTGCGCGCCAACATCCTGGTACCGCAGGAGCACCTGGGCAACGTCATCACCCTGTGCATCGAAAAACGCGGCGTGCAGGTCGATATGCTGTTCCTCGGCAATCAGGTGCAGGTGACCTACGACCTGCCGATGAACGAAGTGGTCCTGGACTTCTTCGATCGTCTGAAATCCACCAGCCGCGGCTATGCTTCGCTGGACTACCATTTCGATCGCTACCAATCGGCTAATCTGGTGAAACTGGACGTGCTGATCAACGGCGACAAGGTCGACGCTCTGGCGCTGATCGTGCACCGTGACAATTCGCACTTCAAAGGTCGCCAGTTGACCGAGAAGATGAAAGAACTGATTCCTCGTCAGATGTTCGACGTGGCCATCCAGGCTGCCATTGGCGGTCAGATCGTCGCCCGGACAACCGTCAAGGCGCTCAGAAAGAACGTATTGGCCAAGTGCTACGGCGGCGACGTCAGCCGTAAGAAAAAACTGCTTGAGAAGCAGAAGGCCGGTAAGAAACGCATGAAACAGGTCGGCAACGTGGAAATCCCACAAGAAGCCTTCCTCGCCGTGCTCAGGTTGGAATAGTCAGGTCCTATGTCACTAAATTTCCCGCTGTTGCTGGTCATTGCCGTGTTCGTCTGCGGTCTGTTGGCGTTGCTCGATCTGTTGATCCTGGCACCGCGTCGGCGTGCTGCCATCGCCTCCTATCAGGGCAGCGTCAGCCAGCCTGATGTGATGGTGGTCGAGAAGCTGAACAAGGAACCGCTGCTGGTCGAGTACGGCAAGTCGTTCTTCCCGGTGCTGTTCATCGTGCTGGTGCTGCGTTCGTTTCTGGTGGAGCCGTTCCAGATTCCGTCCGGCTCGATGAAACCGACCCTGGACGTCGGCGACTTCATTCTGGTGAACAAGTTTTCCTACGGGATCCGTTTGCCGGTGATCGACAAGAAGATCATCGAAGTCGGTGATCCGCAGCGCGGCGATGTGATGGTATTCCGCTACCCGAGCGATCCGAACGTCAACTACATCAAGCGTGTCGTCGGCCTGCCGGGCGACACCGTGCGGTACACCGCCGACAAGCGTCTGTTCGTCAATGGCGAGTCGATTGCCGAGCAAATGGTCGGCTCCGAGCCGGGCACCCTCGGCAGTGCGGAACTCTACAAGGAAAAACTCGGCGCCGCCGAGCACCTGATCCGCAAGGAAATGAGCCGCTACCGCGCTACGCCGGACCATAGCTGGACCGTGCCGGCCGGACACTACTTCATGATGGGCGACAACCGCGACAACTCGAACGACAGTCGCTACTGGGATGATCCAAACATTCCCAAGGATCTGCTGGGCATGGTTCCCGACCAGAACATCGTCGGCAAAGCCTTCGCGGTCTGGATGAGCTGGCCGGAACCGAAACTCAGCCACCTGCCGAACTTCTCGCGGGTCGGCCTGATCAAGTAAACAAACACGGCGCTGTTGACCACAGCGCCGAATGCATTTCTGGCGTCGGCACAACCGGCTCCAGGGCATGAAGCCACGATATTCAGGACGTCATTTTTGAACACAGCGTTAATTGTCCCAGGCCTGCGCCGTATCCCGGCGATGGCGGTGGAATCCAGCCACGAACTCAGCGTGGGTAAACCGTGAGCGTTTCTCTAAGCCGTCTCGAGCGCCAGCTCGGTTACACCTTCAAGGACCAGGAACTGATGGTCCTGGCCCTCACGCACCGCAGCTTTGCCGGACGCAACAACGAGCGTCTGGAATTCCTCGGCGATGCGATCCTCAACTTTGTTGCCGGCGAAGCCCTGTTCGACCGTTTCCCGCTGGCTCGCGAAGGCCAGTTGTCGCGTTTGCGCGCTCGGCTGGTAAAAGGTGAGACGCTGGCGGTGCTGGCCCGCGGTTTCGATCTGGGCGATTACCTGCGTCTGGGTTCCGGCGAGTTGAAGAGTGGCGGTTTCCGTCGCGAGTCGATTCTGGCCGACGCCCTGGAAGCACTGATCGGTGCAATCTACCTCGACGCCGGCATGGAAGTCGCCCGCGAGCGCGTACTGGCCTGGCTGGCCGGTGAGTTCGAAGGCCTGACGCTGGTCGATACCAACAAGGATCCGAAGACTCGCCTGCAGGAATTCCTGCAATCGCGCGGCTGTGAACTGCCGCGCTATGAAGTGGTGGATATCCAGGGCGAGCCGCACTGCCGTACCTTCTTCGTCGAGTGCGAAGTTGTCCTATTGAATGAAAAAAGCCGAGGTCAGGGTGTGAGCCGTCGTATTGCCGAACAGGTAGCGGCCGCCGCAGCACTGATTGCCCTGGGTGTGGAGAATGGCAATGACTGATACAAACGCAACGCGCTGTGGCTATGTTGCCATCGTCGGCCGTCCCAACGTGGGCAAGTCCACGCTGCTGAACCACATCCTCGGCCAGAAGCTGGCAATCACCTCGCGCAAGCCGCAGACCACTCGCCACAACATGCTCGGGATCAAGACCGAGGGCGACGTGCAGGCGATCTACGTCGACACCCCCGGCATGCACAAGGGTGGCGAAAAGGCCCTGAACCGCTACATGAACAAGACCGCTTCGGCGGCGTTGAAAGACGTCGACGTGGTGATCTTCGTAGTCGATCGCACCAAGTGGACCGAAGAAGATCAGATGGTTCTGGAGCGCGTGCAGTACGTGACCGGCCCGTTGATCGTCGCGCTGAACAAGACCGACCGCATCGAAGACAAGGCCGAGCTGATGCCGCATCTGTCGTGGTTGCAGGAACAGCTGCCGAACGCGCAGATCATTCCGATTTCGGCGCAACAAGGGCATAACCTCGATGCGCTGGAAAAGGTCATCGCCGACCATCTGCCGGAGAACGATCACTTCTTCCCGGAAGACCAGATCACCGACCGCAGCAGCCGCTTCCTCGCCGCCGAACTGGTGCGCGAGAAGATCATGCGCCAGCTCGGTGCCGAACTGCCGTACCAGATCACCGTGGAAATCGAAGAGTTCAAGCAGCAGGGCGCGACGCTACACATCCATGCGTTGATTCTCGTCGAGCGTGACGGCCAGAAGAAAATCATCATTGGCGACAAGGGCGAGCGTATCAAGCGCATCGGCACCGAGGCGCGCAAGGACATGGAGCTGCTGTTCGATTCCAAGATCATGCTCAACCTGTGGGTCAAGGTGAAGGGCGGCTGGTCCGACGACGAGCGTGCGCTGCGTTCGCTGGGTTACGGCGACCTGTAAAGCAATACATCGATCCATTGTGGGAGCGAGCTTGCTCGCGAAGACGATGTAACATTCGGCATTGATGTTGACTGTTGCACCGCTTTCGCGAGCAAGCTCGCTCCCACACTGGTTTTGGGTGATGAGTAAACCGCGTTTCCCTCAACGAGAAATCCATGTCTCAAGCGCCTCCCGCCCAACCCGCCTACGTCCTGCACTCCCGCGCCTACCGCGAAACCAGCGCATTGGTGGACTTCCTCACGCCGCAAGGTCGGCTGCGGGCGGTATTGCGCAGTGCGCGGGGCAAGGCCGGAACACTGGCGCGGCCGTTCGTGCCGCTGGAAGTGGAGTTTCGCGGCAAGGGTGAGTTGAAGAACGTCGGGCGGATGGAAAGTGTCGGCAACGCAACGTGGATGGTCGGCGAGGCGTTATTCAGCGGCCTGTATCTCAACGAATTGTTGATTCGCCTGCTGCCCGCCGAAGACCCGCACCCGGCGGTGTTCGATCATTACGCTGCTACCTTGCTGGCTTTGGCTGAAGGCCGGCCACTGGAGCCACTGCTGCGATCCTTCGAATGGCGGCTGCTCGACGACCTTGGTTACGGTTTTTCCCTGAACACCGACATCAACGACCAACCCATCGCTGCGGATGGTCTCTACCGTTTGCAGGTGGATGCCGGACTCGAGCGGGTCTATCTGCTGCAACCCGGCCTGTTCAACGGCACCGAACTGCTGGCCATGGCCGAAGCCGACTGGTCGGCCCCCGGCGCGTTGTCCGCCGCCAAACGCTTGATGCGACAAGCGCTGGCCGTGCATCTGGGCGGTCGTCCTCTCGTCAGTCGCGAGCTGTTTCGCAAGCCCTGATATGCTGTGCGCCGAATCTTTCCATTCAGGAGCGCATCCGTGACCACCAGCAATCGCATTCTTCTTGGCGTGAACATCGACCACGTCGCCACCCTGCGTCAGGCCCGTGGTACGCGCTACCCGGATCCGGTCAAGGCTGCGCTGGACGCGGAAGAGGCGGGCGCCGACGGTATCACCGTGCACCTGCGCGAAGACCGTCGACACATTCAGGAGCGCGACGTCCTGCTGCTCAAGGACGTGCTGCAAACCCGCATGAACTTCGAAATGGGCGTCACCGAAGAAATGATGGCGTTCGCCGAACGCATTCGTCCGGCGCACATCTGCCTGGTGCCGGAAACTCGTCAGGAACTGACCACCGAAGGTGGTCTGGATGTGGCGGGGCAGGAGGAGCGAATCAGAGCGGCGGTCGAGCGTCTGTCGAAGATCGGCAGCGAAGTGTCGCTGTTCATCGACGCCGACGAGCGGCAGATCGCGGCGTCGAAGCGTGTCGGCACACCGGCCATCGAACTGCACACCGGGCGGTATGCCGATGCTGAAACGCCAAGCGAGGTGGCGCAAGAACTCAAGCGTGTGGCGGATGGCGTGGCGTTCGGTCTGGCCCAGGGCCTGATCGTCAATGCCGGCCATGGCCTGCACTATCACAACGTCGAGGCCGTGGCCGCGATCAAGGGCATCAACGAGCTGAACATCGGCCATGCGTTGGTGGCACACGCGTTGTTCGTCGGCTTCAAGTCGGCGGTGTCGGAGATGAAAGCGCTGATTGTGGCGGCTGCCAAACACTAAGTATCAACATCCTGTGGGAGCAAACTTGCTCCCACATTTGTTTTGGGGATGGGTTAAAGCGGAGCGGGCTCTTGAGCGGGCTTCGACTTGTCGATCCCCGGCACATGCAGGTTGCCTTCGGCCACTTGATCGCCTTCAAGCTGCGGCTGGGTCACCCAGGTGAGGATGTCGTAGTAGCGTCGGATGTTCGCCACGAAATGTACCGGTTCGCCGCCCCGGGCGTAGCCGTAGCGGGTCTTGCTGTACCACTGTTTCTGCGACAGACGCGGCAGGATCTTTTTCACATCCAGCCACTTGTCCGGGTTCAACCCTTCCTTGGCCGCCAGTTTGCGCGCGTCATCCAGATGACCGCTGCCAACGTTGTAGGCCGCGAGGGCAAACCAGGTGCGATCCGGCTCCTGGATCGACTCGTCGAGCTGATCCTTCATGTAGGCCAGGTACTTGGCGCCACCCATGATGCTCTGCTTCGGATCGAGGCGGTTGGATACGCCCATGGCCTGGGCGGTGTTCTGGGTCAGCATCATCAGCCCGCGCACGCCGGTCTTCGACGTGACCGCCGGTTGCCACAGCGATTCCTGGTAACCGATGGCCGCGAGCAGGCGCCAGTCGACTTTTTCTTTCTTGGCGTAGGCCTTGAAGTGCTGTTCGTATTTGGGCAGCCGCTGCTGCAAATGTTGGGCGAAGGTGGTGGCACCCATGTAGCCGAGGACGTCGACGTGGCCGTAATAACGGTCTTTCAGACGTTGCAGGGTGCCGTTCTTCTGCACCTTGTCCAGATAACTGTTGATCTCGTTGAGCAGGCTGTTGTCTTCACCGGCGGCCACGGCCCAGCTCTGGCTGCGGGCGTCGCCGAGGTCGAAGGCCACGCGGATATTGGTGAAGTACACCTGGTTCATCGCCACTTCGTTGGAATCGACCAGGGTCAGGTCGATCTGACCTTCATCGACCATGCGCAGCAGGTCGACCACTTCAACGGCGTCGGATTCTTCGTATTGAATGGCAGGATATTTCTGTTTCAGCTCCGCCAGTTGTTCGGCGTGGGTGCTGCCCTTGAGCACCATGATCTTCTTGCCTACCAGATCGCTGGCGTCGGTGGGGCGCGACTGGCCGTTGTGGTAGATGATCTGCGGAGTGACTTCGAGGTAGGAGCGGGAGAAACGCACCTGTTTCTTGCGCTGTTCGCTGCTGACCAGACCGGCGGCCGCCAGCACCGGGCCGTTCGGCTTGCCGATCTGGTTGAACAGGTCGTCGAGGTTGTCGGCGGTTTCGATTTTAAGCTCTACCCCCAAATCGTCGGCGAAGCGCTTCACCAGCTCGTATTCGAAGCCGGTTTCACCGCTGCGATCCTGAAAGTAGGTGGCGGGGCTGTTTCGGGTGACCACCCGCAGCACGCCATCCTCCTTTACGCGCTCGAGTGTGTTGGGTTTATCAACACAGCCACTGAGCATCAGGAAGAGTCCGGTAGCGATCAGCCATCTGGCGTACCGCGGACGCAAAGCCGTTGGGGAAAACATGTGCGCAGTATACGCAAAGGACAACGGGCGCCATATCTCGACAGTTGCGGGGTTGTCTGCTAGGGATCACAAAACCGCTCGAAACCCCGCAGGGACGGGCCCGAAAGGCATTTTGTGACAGAAAAAATAACCGGCGTTCCTGCAGCCGTTAAATTTGACCCTCAAGGCAGGAACACCACTCGACATCCGGGTGCAACCGTGCGTAGCGTTTCGGGTGATGTTGAGGGCGGTTTAGGCTAGAATGCACGGCCTCAAAGCACACCCCTTCCCGAGGCTGTCCCGAAGATGTTGATCCTGCGCGGCGCTCCTGCCCTTTCTGCCTTTCGCCACAGCAAACTCCTTGAGCAACTGAGCCAGAAGGTTCCGGCTGTCAGTGGCTTGTATGCTGAATTCGCTCACTTCGCCGAAGTCACCGGCGTCCTGACCGGCGACGAACAGCAGGTGCTTGCGCGCCTTCTGAAGTACGGTCCAAGCGTTCCGGTTCAAGAGCCGACCGGTCGTCTGTTCCTGGTGTTGCCGCGTTTCGGCACCATCTCGCCATGGTCGAGCAAGGCCAGCGACATCGCCCGCAACTGCGGCCTGAACAAGATCCAGCGCCTGGAGCGCGGCATTGCGTTCTACGTGGCCGGTCAGTTCAGCGAAACCGACGCGCAGCAGATCGCCGACGTACTGCATGACCGCATGACCCAGATCGTTCTGGGCAACCTCGAACAGGCTGCCGGTCTGTTCAGCCACGCCGAACCGAAGCCGCTGACCGCCATCGATATCCTCGGCGGTGGTCGCGCCGCGCTGGAAAAAGCCAACGTCGAACTGGGTCTGGCCTTGGCCGAAGACGAGATCGACTACCTGGTCAACGCCTTCAACGGTCTCAAGCGTAACCCCCACGACATCGAACTGATGATGTTCGCCCAGGCCAACTCCGAGCACTGCCGCCACAAGATCTTCAACGCCAGTTGGGATATTGACGGCGAGAGCCAGGAAAAAAGCCTGTTCGGCATGATCAAGAACACCTATCAGATGCACAGCGAAGGCGTGCTGTCCGCTTACAAGGACAACGCTTCGGTGATCGTCGGCAACGTCGCCGGCCGCTTCTTCCCGGATCCGGAAACCCGCCAGTACGGCGCGGTGCAGGAGCCGGTGCACATCCTGATGAAGGTCGAAACCCACAACCACCCGACCGCTATCGCTCCGTTCCCGGGCGCGTCCACCGGTTCCGGCGGCGAGATCCGCGACGAAGGTGCAACCGGTCGTGGCGCCAAGCCGAAGGCCGGCCTGACCGGCTTCACCGTGTCGAACCTGCAGATCCCGGGCTTCGAACAGCCGTGGGAAGTGCCGTACGGCAAGCCTGAGCGCATCGTCAACGCGCTGGACATCATGATCGAAGGCCCGCTGGGCGGTGCTGCGTTCAACAACGAATTCGGTCGTCCGGCCCTGACCGGCTACTTCCGTACCTTCGAACAATCGATCACTACCCCGCACGGTGACGAAGTTCGCGGTTACCACAAGCCGATCATGCTGGCGGGCGGTATGGGCAACATCCGTGAAGAACACGTCAAGAAAGGCGAGATCGTCGTCGGCTCCAAGCTGATCGTGCTCGGCGGCCCGGCGATGCTGATCGGTCTGGGCGGCGGCGCTGCTTCCTCAATGGCCACCGGCACCAGCTCGGCGGACCTGGACTTTGCTTCCGTGCAGCGTGAAAACCCTGAAATGGAGCGTCGCTGCCAGGAAGTCATCGACCGTTGCTGGCAGCTGGGCGACAAAAACCCGATCAGCTTCATCCACGACGTGGGGGCTGGCGGTCTGTCCAACGCCTTCCCGGAACTGGTCAACGACGGCGACCGCGGTGGCCGTTTCGAACTGCGCAACATTCCAAACGACGAGCCGGGCATGGCCCCGCACGAAATCTGGTCCAACGAATCCCAGGAGCGTTACGTTCTGGCAGTCGGCCCGGCCGACTTCGAGCGCTTCAAGGCGATCTGTGAACGTGAGCGTTGCCCGTTCGCCGTCGTCGGTGAAGCCACCGCCGAGCCGCAACTGACCGTGACCGACAGCCACTTCGGCAACAACCCGGTGGACATGCCACTGGAAGTGTTGCTGGGCAAGGCACCGCGCATGCACCGTTCGGTGGTTCGCGAAGCCGAGCTGGGCGATGACTTCGATCCGTCGAACCTCGACATCGCCGATTCCATCGAGCGCGTCCTGCACCACCCGGCCGTGGCGAGCAAAAGCTTCCTGATCACCATCGGCGACCGCACCATTACCGGCCTCGTGGCCCGCGACCAGATGGTCGGCCCATGGCAGGTTCCGGTGGCTGACGTTGCCGTTACCGCCACCAGTTTCGACGTCTACACCGGTGAAGCGATGGCGATGGGCGAGCGCACTCCGCTGGCGCTGCTGGACGCTCCGGCGTCGGGTCGCATGGCCATCGGCGAAACCCTGACCAACATTGCCGCCTCGCGCATCAACAAGCTCTCCGACATCAAACTGTCGGCGAACTGGATGTCCGCTGCCGGCCACCCGGGTGAAGACGCGCGTCTGTATGACACCGTGAAAGCGGTCGGCATGGAGCTGTGCCCTGAGCTGGGGCTGACCATTCCGGTGGGCAAGGACTCGATGTCCATGGCCACCCGCTGGAACGACAACGGCGAAGACAAGACCGTCACCTCGCCGATGTCCCTGATCGTGACCGGTTTCGCGCCAGTGGCTGACATCCGTCAGACCCTGACCCCGGAACTGCGCATGGACAAGGGCACCACCGACCTGATCCTGATCGACCTCGGTCGGGGCCAGAACCGCATGGGCGCCTCGATCCTCGCTCAGGTTCACGGCAAGCTCGGCAAGCAGGCCCCGGACGTCGACGACGCCGAAGACCTGAAAGCCTTCTTCGCGGTGATCCAGGGCCTCAACGCCGACGGTCACCTGCTGGCATACCACGACCGTTCCGACGGTGGTCTGCTGACCTCCGTAGTGGAAATGGCCTTCGCCGGCCACTGCGGTCTGAGCCTGAACCTCGACAGCGTTGCTGAATCCTCGGCAGAAATCGCCGCCATCCTGTTCAACGAAGAACTGGGTGCCGTGATCCAGGTTCGCCAGGACGCCACTCCGGGCATCCTTGCGCAATTCAGCGCTGCCGGTCTGGGTGAATGCGTTTCCGTGATCGGTCAACCGATCAACAACGGCCAGATCAACATCACCTTCAACGGTGACACCGTGTTCGAAGGCCAGCGTCGTCTGCTGCAACGTCAGTGGGCCGAGACCAGCTACCAGATCCAGCGTCTGCGCGACAACGCAGACTGCGCCGAGCAAGAGTTCGATGCGCTGCTGGAAGAAGACAACCCGGGCCTGAGCGTCAAGCTGAGCTACGACGTCAACCAGGACATCGCCGCGCCTTACATCAAGAAAGGCATCCGCCCACAGGTCGCCGTACTGCGTGAGCAGGGCGTCAACGGTCAGGTGGAAATGGCAGCCGCGTTTGACCGCGCCGGTTTCAACGCGATCGACGTGCACATGAGCGACATTCTGGCCGGTCGCGTCGACCTGAACGAGTTCAAAGGTCTGGTGGCCTGCGGTGGCTTCTCCTACGGCGACGTTCTCGGCGCCGGTGAAGGCTGGGCCAAATCCGCGCTGTTCAACAGCCGTGCCCGCGATGCGTTCCAGGGCTTCTTCGAACGTAACGACAGCTTCACCCTCGGCGTGTGCAACGGTTGCCAGATGATGTCCAACCTGCACGAGCTGATTCCGGGCAGCGAGTTCTGGCCGCACTTCGTGCGCAACCGCTCCGAGCAGTTCGAAGCGCGCGTGGCGATGGTGCAAATCCAGGAATCGAACTCGATCTTCCTGCAGGGCATGGCCGGTTCGCGCATGCCGATCGCTATCGCTCACGGTGAAGGCCATGCCGAATTCGAAAGCGAAGAGGCACTGCTTGAAGCCGATCTGTCCGGTTGCGTGGCGATGCGTTTCGTCGACAACCACGGCAAGGTCACCGAAGCCTACCCGGCCAACCCGAACGGTTCGCCGCGCGGGATCACCGGCCTCACCAGCCGCGACGGTCGCGTAACGATCATGATGCCGCACCCGGAGCGTGTGTTCCGCGCCGTGCAGAACTCGTGGCGTTCGGAAGACTGGAACGAAGACGCTCCTTGGATGCGCATGTTCCGTAACGCTCGTGTGTGGGTGAACTAAGCGCTGTGTACAAGCTTGCGTTTTTTGTTCCCGACAGCCATGTCGAGGTGGTCAAGGACGCCGTATTCGCGGCCGGTGGCGGGCGGATCGGTGACTATGACCACTGTGCCTGGCAGGTGCTTGGATCTGGTCAGTTTCGGCCTCTGGACGGCAGTCAGCCGTTCATTGGCGAGGCGGGGCAGGTTGAGCGGGTCGAGGAGTGGAAGGTTGAGCTTGTTGTTGGCGATGAGTTGATTCGCTCGGTAGTGGCGGCTCTTAAGTTGAGCCATCCCTACGAGACGCCGGCTTATGAAGTGTGGCGACTGGAGGATTTTTGATCCTCCTTGGCTGCTGAAATGAAAACCCGCTGAGAGTGATTTCAGCGGGTTTTTTGGTTTTTTTGGGGGGGGATTGAGTGAATATCCGTTTCTTCGGGTGTTGCTGCTGGCGGTTTCGCCCTTACGGCGAGTCACTTTTTTCAAACGCCAAAAAAGTAACCAAAAACGCTGGGCCCCTGCGTTCGGCGCCTCGCTGTGGCTCGGCGTTCCTTCGTTCCGGGATTCATCCGGGGGCATCGCCTACGGTTTGCTTCGCTGCACCTCCTCTCGATGCATGCGGCTGCGCCGCACGGTCGCTGCGCTCCCACCCCCGGATAAATCCCTCCACTCAGCCTGCCGATGGGGCCAAAAGATCAAGAGCCTTACTCGAGCTAACGCTCATCGTGTTGAGTGGTGGACCTAAACCTTCGCACTCACCTCACTCCGATTAACCAACCCCTCCAGCGCCGCACTCAAACTCTGCGCCCGCTCGCCCACCAGCAAGTGCCATACGCCATCTTCCAGTGCGCTCACACCCAGACATCCAAGCTCTTTCAATCGGCTTTCCGACAGCGCCTTGCCATCGGCCAGTTGCAGGCGTATCCGGCTCATGGCGATGCAGTCCAGTTGCAGCACGTTGTCGCTGCCGCCCAGAGCAGTCAGCCATTGCTGGGCCTGGGGTGTGGACACTGTGACGGGCTCGCTGGTTTCAACGATGTCGACAGGGGCAACCACTACGGTTCGGCCCAATGCGGGCATCGCCAAGCGGATTTCGTCGGCAATGCTGTCGGCCATCGGCCCGACAACCACCTGCAAGCTCCCGCCCTTGCCCGGACGTACTACGGCCATTGCGCCCAGGGCTTTCAAGTCCGCATCGGAGGCTTTGTTGCGATCCACCATTTCCAGGCGCAGCCGCGTGGTGCATGCGCCGACAGTCACCAGATTCTCCGCGCCACCCAGTGCCTTGATGTAAGCCCCGGCGCGTTCGTTTTCGGTCAGGACCGCTTTGTCGGCGCTGGCAACGTCTTCACGTCCCGGGGTTTTCAGGTTGAAGCGGCGGATACAGAAATCGAACACCGCGTAGTAGATGACCGCATAAACCAGGCCCACCGGCACCACCAGCCAGCCGTTGGTCGAGCGTCCCCAGCCCAGCACCATGTCGATGAAACCGCCGGAGAAGGTGAAGCCCAAGTGGATGTTCAGCGCATTGGTGATTGCCATCGACAGGCCGGTCAGTAGCGCATGCAGAAGAAACAGCAGCGGAGCGAGGAACATGAAGGCGAATTCGATGGGTTCGGTGACGCCGGTGAGGAACGCGGTCAGGGCCATCGACAGGAAGATCCCGCCCATGACTTTGCGCCGCTCCGGCAGGGCGTTGCGGTACATCGCCAGGCAGGCGGCGGGGAGGCCGAAGATCATGACCGGGAACATGCCGGTCATGAACTGGCCGCCTTTCGGGTCGCCGGCGAAATAGCGGGACAAGTCACCGGTGACCAGTGCGCCGGTGGTCGGGTCGGTAAAGTTGCCGAACACGAACCACGCCATGTTGTTGAGGATATGGTGCAGGCCGGTGACGATCAGCAGGCGGTTGAACACGCCAAAGACGAAGGCGCCGAAGCTGCCGCTTTCCATCAGCAGGGTGCCGAAGCTGTTGATGCCGTGCTGGATCGGCGGCCAGATGTAGCCGAACAGCACGCCCAGGCCGACCGCGCTGAAACCGGTGACGATGGGGACGAAGCGCCGGCCGCCGAAGAACGCCAGGTACTCCGGCAGCTTGATGTCCTTGAAACGGTTGTACAGCGCGCCGGCCATCAGGCCGCTGACGATCCCGGCGAGCATGCCCATGTTGATGCTCGCGTCGAGCACCTTGAGGGTGGAGATCATCACCAGGTAACCGATCACCCCGGCGAGGCCGGCGGTGCCGTTGTTGTCCTTGGCAAACCCGACCGCGATGCCGATGGCGAAGATCATTGCCAGGTTGGCGAAGATCACCTGACCGGCGTCGTGGATGATCGCGATGTTCAGGAGGTCGGTGTCGCCCAGGCGCAGCAGCAGGCCGGCGATCGGCAGGATCGCGATTGGCAGCATCAGCGCCCGGCCGAGGCGTTGCAGGCCTTCGATGAAGAGTTGGTACATGGCGTTTGTCCTTGTTGTTTTTGTTAGCGCAGAGGCCAGTGTTGATGACAGGCATGCCGCACCGCGGCGGCGCTGCTCAGCTTGAGCAAGTCCCGGGCGAGGCGTTGGCATTCGGCTTCGTGCAACTGGCGCACGCGGTCCTTGATTTCGCCGATCTGTACCGGGCTCACCGACAGTTCGGTCACGCCCAGGCCGATCAACACCGGCGTCGCCAGCGGATCCGAGGCGAGGGCGCCGCACACGCCGACCCAGCGTTTATGCAGCGCCGCGCCGTCGCAGGTCATGGCGATCAGGCGCAGCAGCGCCGGGTGCAAGGCATCGACCCGTGCGGCGAGGCCGGCGTGGTCGCGGTCCATGGCCAGGGTGTATTGCGACAGGTCGTTGGTGCCGATGGACAGGAAGTCCGCGTGCTCGGCCAGTTGTTCAGCCTGCAGCGCAGCGGCCGGAACTTCGATCATCACGCCGATTTCCGGACGTTGATTGATGCCCAGCTCCAGACACAGCGCATCGACCCGCTGGCGGATGTGCAGCAGTTCGTCGACTTCGGTCACCATCGGCAACAGGATCCGGCAGCGCTGCAACGGGCTGACTTGCAGCAGGGCGCGCAGTTGCTGATCGAGGATTTCCGGGCGGGCCTGGGCCAGACGAATACCGCGCAGACCGAGCACCGGGTTGGCTTCGACCGGCAGTGGCAGGTAGTCGAGTTGTTTGTCGCCGCCGACGTCGATGGTGCGGATGATTACCGACTTGTCGCCCATGGCATCGATCACGGCTTGATAGGCGGCGCGTTGCTCTTCGACATCCGGTGCAGTGTGGCGGTCGACGAACAGGAACTCGGTACGCAGCAGGCCGACGCCATCGGCGCCGTTGGCAAATGCATCCGCCGCTTCATGGCTGGAGGCGACGTTGGCGACCACTTCGATAGCGACGCCGTTGCGGGTTTCGGCGGGCAGATGGGCTTTGGCTTGCTGGGCATTGCGCCGTTGCTGTCGGTCGATTTGCGCTTGTTGGACCTCAGCCAGACGCTCGGCATTCGGCGTCAGTTCGAGGCGACCGCCGTCGGCGTCGAGGACCACCGATTGGCCTTGTGCTTGGTCGAGCAGCGCCGAGCCCAGTGCAACCATGCACGGCAGGCCTTTGCCTCGGGCCAGAATCGCCACGTGGGAAGTCGCACCACCTTCAGCCATGCACAAACCCGCGACGCCTTGCGCGCTCAGTTGCAGCAAGTCCGACGGCGTCAGTTCGTGGGCGGCGACAATGGCGCCGGCCGGCACGTCGTAGTGCCAGGCTTCGCCAAGCAGCGCGCGCAGCACCCGTTGCCTGAGGTCGCGCAGATCGTTGGCGCGCTCGGCCAGCAGCGGGCTGCCGGTGTTTTGCAGTACCTCGCATTGCGCGTCGATGGATTGGCTCCAGGCGTGGGTCGCCGCCGTGCCGGTTTCAATTGATTGCTGGGCAGCGTCGAGCAGGGCCGGGTCTTCAAGCAAGGCCAGGTGCGCGGCGAAAATCGCTTCTTCGTCGGCATTACGCTGTTTTTTCGCCTGGGCGAGGGTGCTGTTGATTTCGCTGCGAACCTGATTCAGCGCGGTGTCGAGAATTTGCAACTGTTGCTCGGGCTGATGATTGCCGCTGTCGGCTGGCAGGCTGATCGCGTTCAAGCGAAACAGCGGCCCGCCGACCAGGCCCGGTGCGGCGCACACGCCGTGCAACACGCCAGCCTCGGCCGAACGATTGCGTGGGGCGGAGGCAACCGGCGCGGCGGCATGATGATCTTCGGGCAGGGCGGTGGCCAATGCGGTAAGCAAGGCTTGCAACGCCGCCTGTGCGTCGGGGCCCTGGCAACTGACCTGCACTTCGTCCTGCTCGCCAATCGCCAGGCCCATCAAACCGATGAGGCTGTTGCACGGCGCCGATTTGCCGGCGAAATGCAGCTGCGACTGGCTCTTGAAACCTTGCGCTGTCTGGCGGATCAACGCCGCCGGGCGTGCATGCAGACCACCGCGATGGGCGATCCGCACGTGACCGTGAACTTCCGGGCCGCCAGGTTCTTCGATGTTCGCCGCAACGCTGCGACGAGCGACGATGTGCAGCAGCGGTTCACCGACCTTCACCGTTTTCAGCGTAATGGGGCGCGCCTGGAAATCCTGGCTGTTGGTCAGGATCAACAGGCTGACCAGGCTTTTGCACTGGCGGCCGACCTTGTCCAGGTCATAGCGCAACAACGGCTGGCCACTGCTGACCCGCGCGCCTTCCTTGACCAGCATCGAGAACCCTTCGCCCTGCAACTCCACCGTGTCCAGGCCGAGGTGCAACAACAGCTCGGCGCCGTTGTCAGCGCGCACGGTCAGTGCGTGGCCGGTGCGGGCGACGTGGATCACCACGCCGGCGCAGGGCGAATACAAGGTATCGTTCAGCGGATCGATGGCAATGCCGTCGCCCATCGCGCCGCTGGCGAACACCGCGTCCGGGACTTTGGCGAGCGTGAGCACCGGGCCGCTGAGCGGGGCGCTTAAAGTCAGCTCTTTATTGTTGTTGTGCATGGCTCGGTCTCATCAGGAAAACGTTCGGTTCGGACTCAGTGCGTACGGGTGACTTTGCTCAGGTGTCGCGGCTGATCCGGGTCCATGCCACGGGCCACGGCCAGACCGGCCGCCATCACGTAGAAACTCTGGATCGCCAGGATCGGATCGAGCGCCGGGTGCTCGGCACGGCTCAAGGTCAGGTCGCGTTCGCTGACATCATCCGGCGCGGCCAGCAGCACGCGGGCACCGCGCTGGCGCATTTCGGCCGCCAGGCTCAGCAGGCCGGCCTGTTCGGCACCGCGGGGGGCGAACACCAGCAGCGGGTAATGTTCGTCGATCAGGGCCATCGGGCCGTGACGGACTTCGGCGCTGCTGAAGGCTTCGGCCTGGATCGCCGAGGTTTCCTTGAATTTCAGTGCGGCTTCCTGAGCGATGGCGAAACCGGCGCCACGGCCGATCACCATCAACCGCTCGCAATCGCGCAGGGCGTCGATGGCCAGGCTCCAGTCCTGTTGCGCGGCTTCGCGCAGGCCTTCGGGCAGGGCGTTGTGTGCCTCCAGCAATTCACTGTCTTCTTTCCAGTGCGCGATCAAGCGGGCGCTGGCGCTGAGGGTGGCGATGAAGCTCTTGGTCGCGGCGACGCTGCTTTCAGTACCGGCCAGCAGCGGCAGGCTGAATTCGCATGCGGCCTCCAGCGGCGAATCGGCAGCATTGACCATCGACACGCTCAGGGCACCGCGCTTGCGCAGCAGGCGCAGGCTGTTGACCAGGTCCGGGCTCTGGCCCGACTGGGAAAACGCGAACGCGACCTGGCCGCTGACCTTAAGCGGCGCCTGCTGCATGGTCACCACCGACATCGGCAGCGACGCCACTGGAATCCCCAGTTGCTGCATGGTCAGGTAGGCGAAGTAGCTCGCTGCATGGTCGGAGCTGCCACGGGCAACGGTCATCGCCACTTGCGGCGGCTGACGGCGCAGGCGCCCGGCGATCTCGATCATGTGCGGATCGAGTTGTTGCAGTTGGGCTTGCACGGCCTCGAACGAGGACAGCGCCTCCTCAAGCATTTTTGAAGTCAATGTCTTCTCCTTCGACCATGACGGCGGTCAGTGTGAGTGAGCGATCCAGCCGCACGCAGTCGGCCCAGGCGCCGGGTTGCAGGCGTCCGCGTTCGGTGATGCCGAGGTAGTCGGCGGGGAATTGCGAAAGACGTTGCGAGGCCTCGGCGATCGGCAGACCGATCTTCACTAGATTGCGCAGGGCCTGATCCATGGTCAGGGTGCTGCCGGCCAACGTGCCGTCGGGCAGGCGCACGCCGCCCAGGCATTTGGTGACGGTGTGGCTGCCGAGCTTGTACTCGCCGTCGGGCATGCCGGCGGCGGCGGTCGAATCGGTCACGCAGTACAGGCACGGAATCGAGCGCAGGGCGACGCGGATCGCGCCGGGGTGTACGTGCAGCAAGTCCGGAATCAGTTCGGCGAATTTGGCGTGGGCCAGTGCCGCGCCGACGATGCCCGGCTCGCGGTGATGCAGCGGGCTCATGGCGTTGTACAAATGCGTGAAGCTGGTGGCGCCGGCTTCGAGCGCGGCGACGCCTTCCTCGTAACTGCCGAGGGTGTGGCCGATCTGCATGCGGATGCCACGGCTGCTCAGCTCGCGAATCAGACCGTCGTGGCCGGCGATTTCCGGGGCGATAGTGATCACCCGAATCGGCGCGAGTGCCAGATACTCTTCAACTTCGGCCATCAACGCGGTGTGGGCGAAGTTCGGTTGGGCGCCGAGTTTGCCGGGATTGATGTACGGACCTTCAAGGTGAACGCCGAGCACCCGTGCGGCGCCTTTCGGACGCTGCTCGCAGAATTCGCCGACTTCCTTGAGCACGCTGGCAATCTCGACACTCGGCGCGGTCATGGTAGTGGCCAACAGCGAGGTGGTACCGAAGCGCACGTGGGTCCTGGTGATGGTTTCGAACGCGCTGGCACCTTCCATGATGTCCTTGCCGCCACCGCCGTGGACGTGCAGATCAATGAAACCCGGCAGCAGATACGGCAAATCATTGGTCGCCGGATCGCAAGGCTCGCCTTCGATCGACACGACTCTGCCGTGTTCGTGGACCAGCCGGCCGCGAACCCAGCCGTCAGCGGTGAGGATGTTGTCTTCAGACATTTCGCTTCTCTCGTTTGGCCTGGCTGCTGATCAGCGGCGAAGCTCTGCAACAAAGTCGTAGTAGTCGTTGCGGCAATAGGTGTCGGTGACTTCGATCGGCGTGTTGTCTTCCAGATAGCCGACCCGGGTCATCAGCAGCATCGCGGTGCCGGGAGCGATGCCGACCAGCGCGGCGAACTCGTCCGATGCGTTGATCGCCTGGATGTGCTGCAACGCGCGCACGATCGGTTTGCCGATGCTGTCGAGGTGTTCGTAGAGGGAATCGCCCACCACCTGTGGCTTGGGCATGATCGAGGCGGGCAGGGTGCTCATCTCGATGGCCATCACCGTGTCGTCGGCTTTGCGCAGGCGTTTCATGCGCGCGACCTTGTCGTTCGGCGACAGACCGAGTCGGATCAGTTCTTCGTGGGTGGGCAGGGAGATTTCCCGCTCGAGCCATTGCGAGCTGGGTACGAACCCCTTGAGACGCAGCATCTCGCTGAAACCCGACAGGCGCGACAGCGGTTGTTCAAGGCGCGGGGTGATGAAGGTGCCGGAGCCTTGCAGGCGTCGGATCAAACCCTGATCGAGCAGGACTTCCAGCGCCTTGCGGGCGGTGACCCGGGAAATCCCCAGCATCTCGCTCAGATTGCGCTCCGAGGGCATTGCCTGTTCGGCTTTCCACTGGCCTGTATGGATCGCCGCTTCCAGGTTGCGCGCCAGTTGCAGGTACAGCGGCGTCGGCTGGGAGTCGTCTGGGCGTAGGGCGTGGAGGTCGTTCATGTAAGGCATTTCCGGCGCTGATATAGGATTGTTGTCGCTCGGTAGTGCGGCGAAAACTAATACCACTTGCATACCATGTCAACGCGTCGGAAACGCCTGTAGTCCTTTGGATTCGGGTGTTTGAGGATGGGTGGTTTCAAGTGGTATTAGAGGTGGGGGCGGCAAAGCAAAAGATCGCAGTCTGCGGCAGTTCTGGCGGGTGAAAGTGGTATCACCGTTCAGACGTTGCCGCAGGCTGCGATCTTTTTGATTTATTTTTTGCGAGCGACCAATGGTCGGGAGAAAGGGCCGCGTTGCGGCCCTGAGAGCGCAAGCGCTCCGGTCACAGACTCAAGGGCGGATTTCGATCATCGTGCCGTCCGGCACCAGGTTCCAGACTTCGCGCATGTCGACGTTGCGCATGGCGATGCAGCCGTCGGTCCAGTCCAGGGTGTGGAACAGTTGCTCGGGGTTGTCCTCGGAGTCCGGCGTACCGTGGATCATGATCATCCCGCCAGGCTCGACGCCTTCGCGGCGGGCGCGGGCGGAGTCGCTGATGTTCGGGTAGGAGATGTGCATCGACAGGTTGAATTTGTCGCTGGTCTTGCGCCAGTCGATCCAATAGAAACCTTCCGGCGTGCGCTTGTCGCCCTCAATCAGCTTCGGACCCTTTTTCGCGCCTTTGCCCAGGGAAATGCGATAGCTCTTGAGTGGCTTGCCGTCGGCGATCAACTGCAGTTGATGGGCCGATTTGAGCACCAGTACTTTTTCGATGAGCGGGGTGTTTGAAGGCGTCACGGTGGTCACGAATGACGCTTGGGAGACGGTGACGAACGACAGGCAGAACAGGGCAAGCAACCAGCGCATTGAAACGATTCCCCAGATATGAAGCAGATACTTTATTTATAGAGAGTGTGCAGTCGCTGTCGCGGGCTGCGTTAGCCGGTTATCGGCCGGCCGCCGTCGAAATCAAGTGATGGCCGGTTGCGCGAGCGGCGGGATCGATTCGGAACGAACCGGATAGACCTCGACGCGCCGGTCGGCGAAGAAGCATTCCAGGGTACGGCCCACCGTGCGAAAAGCCAGCTCGTCCCAGGGAATGTCTTCCTCGTCGAACAGTTGCACTTCCAGGCTTTCAGGGCCGGCGGCGAAGTCCAGATCCGCCAGCTCGGCGCGGAAAAACACATGCACCTGACTGATGTGCGGCACGTCGATCAGGGTATAGATGCTCAGGTTGCGTACCCGGGCGCAGGCTTCCTCGGCGGTTTCGCGGATGGCGGCCTGCTCGATGGTTTCGCCGTTCTCCATGAACCCGGCGGGCAACGTCCAGTAACCGAGGCGTGGCTCGATGGCGCGGCGACACAGCAGGACTTTGCTGCCCCAGGTCGGCACGCAACCGGCCACGATATTGGGGTTCTGGTAGTGAATCGTCTGACAGCTGCCGCAGACAAATCGCAGCCGCGAGTCGCCTTCGGGAATGCGCTGGGTCACCGGGTTGCCGCACTGGCTGCAAAATTTCATGCTGGGGTTCCTGAATGCTGCGCCTATCTTGGCGTGCAGCGGTGTCAGTCGGCAAGTTGTCGTTTCGCGACATGACGCCCGTCCGGGGCTTGGGCGGTCGCAATGATTGGTGCATGATGCAGGGCAAGGCACCGATCGAGAACACTTATGCTGGACGAGCTACTGCACCGGGTAAGCAATCACACGCCGCGCACGCTGGAGACCGACACGCGTTTCCCCGAGGCCGCTGTCCTGGTGCCGATTACTCGCAGTGACGAACCCGAACTTGTCCTCACCCTGCGCGCCAGCGGGCTCTCGACCCACGGCGGCGAAGTCGCCTTCCCCGGTGGGCGACGGGATCCGGAAGACCCGGACCTGACGTTCACCGCCCTGCGCGAAGCCGAAGAGGAAATCGGCCTGCCACCGGGACTGGTCGAAGTGATCGGTCCGCTCAGCCCGCTGATTTCCCTGCATGGCATCAAGGTCACGCCGTATGTCGGGGTGATTCCCGACTTTGTCGAATACCAGGCCAATGATGCCGAGATCGCTGCGGTGTTCAGTGTGCCGCTGGAGTTCTTCCGCAAGGATCCGCGCGAACATACCCACCGCATCGACTATCAGGGTCGCAGTTGGTACGTGCCGAGCTATCGTTTCGGCGAATACAAGATCTGGGGGTTGACGGCGATCATGATTGTCGAGTTGATCAACCTGCTCTATGACGCCAGAATCAGCCTGCATGAGCCGCCAAAAAGCTTTATCAATACCTGAAGCCATCGTTCGAATGGCCAGCCATCGTGAGCCCTGAGGAAAACAAGATGAAATACCGCCTGGGCGACGCCCGTGTCGATACCCATCCGCAGAGCTGGGTTGCCCCCAATGCCGTGCTGGTGGGCAAGGTCAGACTGGAAGAAGGCGCCAACGTCTGGTTCAACGCCGTGTTGCGCGGCGACAACGAACTGATCCTGATCGGCAAGAACAGCAACGTGCAGGACGGCACGGTGATGCACACCGACATGGGCTATCCGCTGACCATCGGCACCGGCGTGACCATCGGCCACAATGCCATGCTTCACGGTTGCACGGTCGGCGACTACAGCCTGATCGGCATCAACGCGGTCATCCTCAACGGCGCGAAAATCGGCAAGAACTGCATCATCGGCGCCAACGCGCTGATCGGCGAAGGCAAGGAAATTCCTGACGGTTCACTGGTGATGGGCTCGCCAGGCAAAGTGGTGCGCGAACTCACCGAGCCGCAGAAGAAGATGCTCGAGGCCAGCGCCGCGCACTATGTGCATAACTCACAGCGCTATGCGCGCGATCTGGTCGAGCAGGAAGAATGACAACTCCGGAAAGACCCGTCGCCTCGCCGTGCGTGAGCATTTGCGCGCTGGACGAAGACGACATTTGCACCGGTTGCCAGCGCACGGTCGAGGAGATCACCCGCTGGAGCCGGATGACCAACGACGAGCGGCGGGCGGTGCTGGGGTTGTGTCATGAGCGGGCGAAGGCGAGCGGGCTGGTCTGGATGATCGGCAAAACGCCAGGGCAATAATCGATTTGATTGGCGTCATCGAAGGGCTGAAGTAACCTGTGCGCCAATTTGACAGGTCACGCCCATGATTTTCCTCATCGCCTACATCAGCAGCGTCGTGCTGATCAACTTTGCCTTCTCCACCGCACCGCACCTGGACATCATCTGGTCGGCATGGGGCGGGCTGGTTTTCGTGTTGCGCGACATGGTGCAGATCCGGTTCGGCCACGGCGCGATCCTGGCGATGCTGGCGGCGCTGGTGCTGTCCTATGTCACGTCCGATCCGTCGATCGCGTTGGCCAGTGCCACGGCATTCGCGGTCTCGGAGTGCATCGACTGGCTGGTATTCACCGTCACCAGGCGCCCGCTGCGTGACCGGTTGTGGATCAGCTCGGCGCTGAGCATTCCCCTCGACACCTTCATCTTCTTCGGCATGATCGACCTGCTGACACCGCCAGTGCTCATCACTGCATTGGCCTCGAAGTTCGCCGGTGTCACCGCCGTCTGGCTGATCATGGCCTGGCGTGAACGCAAACAGGCTGTCGCCGGCTGAAGCCAAACCCTCAGGTTCATGTAAAATGCCGCGCTTTCTCCCCATGGAAAGCGCGTCTGGCGTTGCTTTCCTCGATGATCCGCTTCTTTGAGGACCTGAGATGACCCGTATCGGAACTCCATTGTCGCCGACCGCGACCCGCGTATTGCTGTGTGGCTGTGGTGAGTTGGGCAAGGAAGTGGTGATCGAGCTGCAACGCCTGGGCGTTGAAGTGATTGCCGTCGACCGCTACGCCAATGCGCCGGCCATGCAGGTTGCCCATCGCAGCCACGTGATCAACATGCTCGACGGTGCCGCCCTGCGTGCAGTGATCGAAGCCGAGAAGCCGCACTTCATCGTGCCGGAAATCGAAGCTATCGCCACCGCCACCCTGGTGGAGCTGGAAGCCGAAGGCTTCACCGTGATCCCGACTGCTCGCGCCGCGCAACTGACCATGAACCGCGAAGGCATTCGTCGCCTGGCCGCCGAAGAGCTGGACCTGCCGACTTCGCCATACCACTTCGCCGACACCTTCGAGGACTACAGCAAAGCCGTTCAGGACCTGGGTTTCCCGTGCGTCGTCAAACCGGTGATGAGTTCGTCGGGCAAGGGCCAGAGCCTGCTGCGCAGCGCCGATGACGTGCAGAAGGCCTGGGACTACGCACAAGAGGGCGGTCGCGCCGGCAAAGGTCGCGTGATCATCGAAGGCTTCATCGATTTCGACTACGAAATCACTCTGCTGACCGTGCGTCATGTCGGTGGCACCACGTTCTGTGCGCCGGTCGGCCACCGTCAGGAGAAGGGCGACTATCAGGAATCCTGGCAGCCACAGGCCATGAGCCCAATCGCACTGGCTGAATCCGAGCGCGTTGCCAAAGCCGTGACCGAAGCGTTGGGCGGTCGTGGCCTGTTCGGCGTCGAATTGTTCATCAAGGGCGATCAAGTGTGGTTCAGCGAAGTGTCGCCGCGTCCACACGACACCGGTCTGGTGACCCTGATTTCCCAGGACCTGTCGCAGTTCGCCCTGCACGCCCGGGCGATCCTCGGTCTGCCGGTACCGCTGATCCGTCAGTTCGGCCCATCGGCTTCGGCAGTGATTCTGGTGGAAGGTCAGTCGACCCAGACCGCATTCGCCAACCTCGGCGCGGCACTGAGTGAACCGGATACCGCGCTGCGTCTGTTCGGCAAGCCTGAAGTCAACGGCCAGCGCCGCATGGGTGTTGCACTGGCCCGTGACGAGTCGATTGAAGCCGCTCGTGCCAAGGCGACCCGTGCTTCCCAGGCTGTTGTTGTAGAGCTGTAAACCGAGTCACATCCATCGCGAGCAAGCTCGCTCCCACAAGTTCGGCGGCACTCACAAATTATGTGTGTGGCACGGACAATGTGGGAGCGAGCTTGCTCGCGAAGCTTTTAGATCAGGCAACCTGATTCAGGTCGTTATTGCGCGTTTCCTTCAGGCACAGCACAGCGATCAGGCTGAGCACCGCCGCCCCCGATACATACCCGCCGACGTAACTCAAACCACCCATCGCAACCAGTTTCTGCGCGAAGAAAGGCGCCGCCGAGGCTCCGACGATACCGCCGAGGTTGTAGGCCGCCGATGCGCCGGTGTACCGCACGTGCGTCGGAAAAAGCTCCGGCAGCAGCGCGCCCATCGGGGCGAATGTCACGCCCATCAGGAACAGCTCGATGCACAGGAACAGCGCCACGCCCCAGGTCGAGCCCTGAGTCAGCAACGGCTCCATCAGAAAACCGGACAGAATCGCCAGCACACCACCGATGATCAGCACCGGCTTGCGCCCGTAGCGGTCACTGGCCCAGGCCGACAACGGCGTCGCGGCCGCCATGAACAGCACCGCGAAGCACAGCAATCCGAGGAAGGTCTCGCGGCTGTAACCCAAGGTGGAGACGCCGTAGCTCAGGGAAAACACTGTCGAGATGTAAAACAGCGCATAGCAGACCACCATGGCGGCGGCTCCCAGCAATGTCGGTGCCCAGTATTGGCTGAACAGCTCGACCAGCGGCACTTTCACTCGCTCCTGACGGGCGATGGCGTTGGCGAACACCGGGGTTTCGTGGAGTTTGAGGCGCACGTACAGCCCGACCATTACCAGCACGGCGCTGAGCAGGAACGGAATCCGCCAGCCCCAGCTGCGAAACTGTTCGTCATTGAGCGTCATGGCCAGCGTCAGGAACAGGCCGTTGGCGGCCAGAAAGCCAATCGAAGGCCCGAGTTGCGGGAACATGCCGAACCACGCCCGCTTGCCTTTCGGGGCATTCTCGGTCGCCAGCAGCGCCGCGCCGCCCCATTCACCACCCAATCCCAGGCCTTGGCCGAAGCGCAGCACACAAAGCAGGATCGGCGCCCAGGCCCCGATGCTCTCGTAGCCCGGCAGAACGCCGATCAGCGTGGTGCAGACGCCCATCAGCAGCAGCGAAGCGACCAAGGTCGATTTGCGCCCGATCCGGTCACCGAAATGGCCGAACAGCGCCGAGCCCAAAGGTCGGGCGAGGAAGGCGATGCCGAAGGTCAGGAATGCCGAGAGCATCTGCGCCGTGCCGGAAGTCTGAGGGAAAAATACCGGCCCGATCACCAGCGCAGCGGCGGTGGCGTAGACGTAGAAATCGTAGAACTCGATGGCCGTGCCGATGAAGCTCGCGGTGGCCACGCGGGTGGCGGAGTTGGCCGGTTGGGTCGGCGCGGTGTCGCTGTAAGCAGTACTGGTCGTCATGCGGTGATCCCTGACAGTCATGAGCTCCGTTGGAGCGAATTATTATGGTCGAGCACCCAGGGATGTGGGATGAGGCGCGATCGCTGCTTCAGGTAGGAGCAGTCGTCGGTGTGATGCGGATATTGCCGGTGAACCGGCCGGAACGGGTCGGGTGCGGGGTAAGCACGCGGTTCGGCGGGGCTTGGGTAAGCCTCGCGATTATAGGAAGGTGGCTAACGATTGAACAAGGGGCTGGCTAGCGGGCCGTGGCCAGCGCCGGTGCCGAAGTGGTGTGCCAGATCAGGACCTTGCTCACCCGGTTCTCCTCGGTTTCGAGAATCTCCAGGCGATAGCGGCCGATCTTCAGGCACACCGCGCTTTCCGGGATGGTTTCCAGCGCCTCCGTCACCAGGCCGTTGAGGGTCCGGGGGCCGTCGCTGGGCAGGTGCCAGCCCAGACATTTGTTCAGTTCGCGGATCGACGCCGCCCCATCGATCACCATGCGGCCATCGGCTTGCGGGTGGATGTGCGGGTTGTCGAGGCTGTGCTCGCTTTCAAATTCGCCGACGATCTCTTCGAGAATGTCTTCCAGGGTGACAATCCCCAGCACTTCGCCGTACTCGTCCACCACCATGCCCAGGCGCCGCTGCTGCTTGTGGAAGTTCAGCAGTTGCAGTTGCAGCGGGGTGCTTTCGGGAACGAAGTACGGCTCGTAACTGGCCGCCAGCAACGCTTCGCGGGTCAGGCTGCCGTTGTCGAGCAGGTGACGGATCTGCCGGGTGTTGAGTACGGCTTCGACCTGATTGATATCGCTGTGAAACACCGGCAGGCGGGTGCGCCGGTTCTTGCGCAATTGCTCGATGATTTCTTCGAGCGGATCGTCGAGGTTGATGCCGTCGACATCGCTGCGTGGCACCAGAATGTCGTTGACCGTGATGTTGTCCAGCGCATGGATGCCTGAGATCGGATGCGGGCGCACCGGATGATCCGGATCGTCATGATGCTCGGTCGGCACATCGTCTTCGCTCTGTTGCACCATTTGGGCCTTGCGGATGAACGGGCGCATCAGCAAACCACTGATGCGGCTGAGCAGCCACGCAAGCGGGTAAACGCCCTTCAGCGGTACTGCCAGCAGCGTATTGCCAAACGACAACACCGCATCCGGGTATCGTTGGGCGAGCGCGCGGGGGAAATAATCGGCAAAGACCAACAGCAGGGCGCCGGCGCCAAGGCAAGCCGCCCAGGGGCCGTTTTCTTCACAGAGAAAGATTGCCAGCAGTGTGGCAAGAATGACGGCGAGGGTGCGGCACAGGGTATTGCAGAGGATCAGGCTGTCGAGCGGGAAGTTGAGCTTCGCCAGCGGCTTGTCGCTGGCGCGGGATGCGGTGCGTTGCGCAAGCAGGTGCTGCTGCGCCGCTTCGACGGCGGTAAACAGCCCCGACCAGAGAATCAGCAGGACAAATACCGCGAGCATCGGCCCTATGGGCAAACCGTCCATTTATACCGCCCGTCAGATGTGCAGGATGTATTCACGAACCAGTTTGCTGCCGAAATACGCGAGCATCAGCAGGCAGAAACCGGCGAGGGTCCAGCGGATTGCCTTGTGGCCGCGCCAGCCGAGGCGGTTACGGCCCCAGAGCAGAACGCTGAACACGATCCAGGCCAGGCAGGCCAGCAGGGTTTTATGCACCAGGTGTTGCGCAAACAGATTCTCGACGAACAGCCAGCCGGAGATCAGCGACAGCGACAGCAATGTCCAGCCTGCCCAGAGGAAGCCGAACAGCAGGCTTTCCATGGTTTGCAGTGGCGGGAAATTCTTGATCAGCCCGGACGGATGCTTGTGCTTGAGCTGATGATCCTGCACCAGCAGCAACAAGGCTTGAAAAACCGCGATGGTGAACATGCCGTAGGCGAGGATCGACAACAGAATGTGCGCGAGGATGCCTGGCTCTTCATCAATGATCTGTACCGTGCCAGTCGGCGCGAACTGCGCCAGCAGCACCGTGATCGCACCCAGCGGGAACAGCAGCACCAGCAGGTTTTCCACTGGAATCCGCGAGCAGGCCAGCAGGGTCAGGGCGATGACAGCGGCGGCGATCAGGCTTGAGGCGCTGAAGAAATCCAGGCCCAGACCGATCGGCGTCAATAAATGCGTGAGCAGGCTTGCGCTGTGGGCCAGCACGGCGAGGACGCCGAGCGAGACCAGCAGGCGCTTGTTGGCCTTGGCGCCAGTGGCCAGGCGGGTGCCCTGGTAGAGGGTCGCAGCGGCGTAGAGAAGTGCGGCGGCGAGGGTGGTCAGCAAACTCGGTGACAAGGGGAGCATAAATCCTGTTAGGCAAGCCCGAAAGGCGCTGAGTTTGGCATAGAACCGCCGTCGCACGAAAGACCGGCAAGCTGACAGCGAGGTGTCCGCCAGACGCAGTCTTCGCTATAATCCGCGACCTGCCCACGCCGCAGGCTCGCCGAGCACATGTTGATTCCGGTCTGGGCCGCCATTATCCCGGTCTACACAGGGCCTGAAAGGATCGCGCAATGTTTGAAAACTTAACCGACCGTCTCTCGCAGACGCTGCGCCATGTCACCGGCAAGGCGAAACTGACCGAGGACAACATCAAAGACACCCTGCGCGAAGTGCGCATGGCGTTGCTCGAGGCTGACGTCGCCCTGCCGGTGGTCAAGGACTTCGTCAATTCGGTCAAGGAACGCGCTGTCGGCACCGAGGTGTCGCGCAGCCTGACGCCGGGCCAGGCGTTCGTGAAGATCGTCCAGGCCGAGCTCGAAACCCTGATGGGTGCGGCCAACGAAGACTTGAACCTGAGCGCCGTGCCGCCTGCCGTCATTCTGATGGCCGGTCTGCAGGGCGCGGGTAAAACCACCACCGCCGGCAAACTGGCGCGCTTCCTTAAAGAGCGCAAGAAGAAGTCGGTCATGGTCGTGTCGGCGGACATCTACCGTCCTGCTGCTATTAAACAGCTGGAAACCCTGGCCAACGACATCGGCGTGACGTTCTTCCCGTCCGACCTGAGCCAGAAGCCGGTCGACATCGCCAACGCGGCTATTAAAGAAGCAAAACTGAAATTCATCGACGTGGTCATCGTCGACACCGCCGGTCGTCTGCACATCGATGAAGAGATGATGGGCGAGATCAAGGCGCTGCATGCCGCGATCAATCCGGTTGAAACCCTGTTCGTGGTCGACGCCATGACCGGTCAGGACGCGGCCAACACGGCCAAGGCCTTCGGTGATGCGCTGCCGCTGACCGGCGTGATCCTGACCAAGGTCGACGGTGATGCCCGTGGCGGTGCCGCGCTGTCCGTTCGCGCGATCACCGGCAAGCCGATCAAGTTCATCGGTATGGGCGAGAAGAGCGAAGCGCTCGATCCGTTCCACCCTGAGCGTATAGCTTCGCGGATCCTCGGCATGGGCGACGTGCTCAGCCTGATCGAACAGGCCGAAGCGACCCTCGACAAGGACAAGGCCGACAAGCTTGCTAAAAAGCTGAAGAAGGGCAAGGGCTTCGATCTCGAAGACTTCCGCGATCAGTTGCAACAGATGAAGAACATGGGCGGCCTCGGCGGGCTCATGGACAAACTGCCGAGCATCGGCGGCGTCAATCTCTCGCAAATGGGCAACGCCCAGAACGCCGCAGAGAAGCAGTTCAAACAGATGGAAGCCATCATCAACTCCATGACCCCGGCCGAGCGCCGCGACCCTGAGCTGATCAGCGGTTCGCGCAAGCGTCGGATCGCCATGGGTTCCGGCACCCAGGTGCAGGACATCGGTCGCTTGATCAAGCAGCACAAGCAGATGCAGAAGATGATGAAGAAATTCTCCGCCAAGGGCGGAATGGCGAAAATGATGCGCGGCATGGGCGGTATGTTGCCCGGCGGCGGCATGCCGAAAATGTAAGGTGTCCCGCCTCACCCATTCTGCTCACTTGTGGCGGCAACCGTCACTCGCCAAAAGTGAGCGAAATGGCTGAGACGGGACACTGGATTCTCGCCGGTCGTCGCGCCGGCGCAGACCCTGCAAGGACGCAGGATCAACAGCAAACCCGCACTCGGCGGGAGCTGACCGGCCGTTTTGAATGACGGCCCCATATGCAAATCTGCACGGCATGCCACAGGCGCCGGAAAAAGTCATTTGCAAAAGTCCGGATATTCCTTAGAATATGCGGCCTTTCGGGCACCCATGCCCGCTGTGCATTTAGATTTGCAGCACCGACTACAGGAACGATGTTCACATGCTAACAATCCGTCTTGCCCTTGGCGGCTCCAAAAAGCGCCCGTTTTACCACCTGACCGTAACCGACTCCCGCAACCCGCGTGACGGTTCCCACAAAGAACAGGTTGGTTTCTTCAACCCTGTTGCCCGTGGTCAGGAAGTTCGTCTGTCCGTGAACCAAGAGCGCGTTGCCTACTGGCTGAGCGTTGGTGCACAGCCTTCTGAGCGTGTTGCTCAGTTGCTGAAGGAATCTGCCAAGGCTGCAGCCTGAGCAGTATGAGCGCGACGCCAGAAAAAGCTGATGACCTGATCGTTGTCGGCAAGATTTTTTCGGTTCACGGCGTTCGCGGCGAGGTGAAGGTCTTTTCCTTTACCGATCCGATTGAAAACCTGTTGAACTACCGCAACTGGACGCTTCGGCGCGAAGGCGTGGTAAAGCAGGTCGAGCTGGTCAGCGGTCGATCCACTCAAAAGGATCTGGTTGCCAAGCTCAAAGGCCTCGACGATCGTGATGAAGCCCGTCTTCTGAGCGGTTACGAGATTTGCATCTCACGAAGCCTTTTGCCCGACCTGACTGGCGACGAGTACTACTGGTACCAGTTGCAGGGTCTGAGTGTCATCAACCAGGACGAACAACTGTTCGGCAAGGTTGATCACCTGTTGGAGACCGGCGCGAACGATGTATTGGTGGTCAAGCCCTGCGTCGGCAGCCTGGATGATCGCGAGCGGTTGTTGCCCTATACGGAGCAATGCGTGCTGGCAATCGACCTGGAAGCAGGCGTGATGAGGGTGGAATGGGACGCGGACTTCTAAGCAATGGCCAGCCTGCGCGTAGACGTCATTACGCTGTTCCCCGAGATGTTCTCGGCCATCAGTGAGTACGGCATTACCAGTCGTGCGGTCAAACAGGGGCTGTTGCAGCTGACCTGTTGGAATCCGCGGGATTACACGACGGATCGGCATCACACTGTAGACGATCGCCCGTTTGGCGGTGGTCCGGGCATGGTGATGAAGATCAAGCCCCTGGAAGATGCTCTGGTTCAGGCCAAGGCAGCAGCCGGGGAGGCGGCGAAGGTGATTTACCTGTCCCCCCAAGGCCGTCAACTGACTCAGTCGGCGGTACGCGAACTGGCGAAATCGGATGCATTGATCCTGATTGCCGGTCGCTATGAAGGCATTGACGAGCGTTTTATTGATGCTCATGTCGATGAAGAGTGGTCGATTGGTGACTATGTGTTGTCTGGCGGCGAGCTGCCGGCCATGGTTATGATCGATGCGGTTACACGACTGCTGCCCGGAGCTTTAGGGCATGCGGATTCCGCTGAGGAAGATTCCTTTACGGATGGTCTGCTGGATTGCCCGCACTACACCCGACCTGAGGTGTATGCGGATCAGCGTGTTCCCGACGTGTTGCTGAGTGGCAATCACGCGCATATCCGGCGTTGGCGTTTACAGCAGTCCCTCGGCAGGACCTATGAACGACGCGCCGATCTTCTGGAAAGCCGCTCGCTTTCTGGAGAAGAGAAGAAGCTGCTCGAGGAATACATCCGCGAGCGGGACGATAGTTAACAACGTATCGATGGTAGATCAGACGATTTACCTTAGGAGCACAGCATGACCAACAAAATCATCCTTGCACTCGAAGCAGAGCAGATGACCAAAGAAGTCCCTACCTTTGCCCCAGGCGACACCATCGTCGTTCAGGTGAAAGTGAAGGAAGGCGATCGTTCCCGTCTGCAAGCGTTCGAAGGCGTTGTAATCGCCAAGCGTAACCGCGGCGTGAACAGTGCGTTCACCGTTCGTAAAATCTCCAACGGTGTTGGCGTAGAACGTACTTTCCAGACCTACTCCCCGCAGATCGACAGCATGGCTGTCAAGCGTCGCGGTGACGTACGTAAAGCCAAGCTGTACTACCTGCGCGACCTGTCGGGTAAAGCAGCTCGCATCAAGGAAAAACTGGCTTAAGTCCAGCTTCCGATGCAGAAGAAAGCAGCCTACGGGCTGCTTTTTTGTTGCCCGCAATTTATCCACAGCATTCCGTTTCAGGCCTGACCCATGACCCCTCGCGAGCAAGAAATCGAACGCCGCACCGAACTCTCGGTGACCCGCGTGACCAAGGCGGTTTTCCCGCCGACCACCAATCACCACAACACCCTGTTCGGTGGCACCGCGCTGGCCTGGATGGACGAAGTGTCGTTCATCACTGCCACGCGCTTCTGCCGTTTGCCGCTGGTGACCGTGTCGACCGATCGCATCGACTTCAATCACGCGATTCCGGCGGGTTCCATCGTCGAACTGGTTGGACGGGTGATCAAGGTCGGCAACACCAGTCTCAAGGTCGAGGTGGAAGTGTTCGTGGAAAGCATGAGCTGCGACGGGCGTGAGAAAGCGATTCACGGGCAGTTCAGCTTTGTCGCCATCGATGATGACAAGCGTCCGGTGCCCGTGCTGCCAGGTTTCGCGGCCTGATCCTGCACCGAGCCGAAGCATTCGCGGGCAAGCCCGCTCCTACAGTGTCGGTGCCGAGCACAACCTCAGCGGACCAAACAAAACCTGTGGGAACGGGCTTGCCCGCGATCCGGTCTGTCAGGCGCTGACACTCTCCGGCTGAATCAGCGCCAGCAACGTCCACCCCGGCCCCGGCTTCAGCACGGTTTCCGGCGACACGACATGCACCCAGCCACTGTCATCACGCATGAACAGCAGCGTCGCACGATTGCCATGTAACGCCTGGTAATCCTCCCAGCCAAACCCATCCGTCAACGTTGTGCTGTACAACTCGGCCCCTTGGCCCATCTGGCTGGCCAACTTCGCGTAGGTGAACGCCTCGCTACCCAGTTGATTGCCGCGATGCTCAAGACTTGCGCGATGTTTGTCGCTGCGCCGGCTCTCCTGCCCGCTGGCGAGTCCGAACAGACGTTGATGGCCGAAGTCATGGCGAAAGCGCATGGCCGCCAACGTATTGAGTTCGCCCGACGGTGACAGTGCCAGCAAATGCCCCAGTCCGACCAGGTCCAGATGCGCATCGGCATGCTGCGAGGCCGGATTGCCGAAGTAGGTCGGCAAGCCATCCATGCGCGCCGCCCGGATGTTTTCCCAGCTCGAATCCGTCAGCAGCACCCGGCTGCCCAACTGCTGCAGCGACTTGCCAAGCAGGCGCGCAGGGCCGTTCGCCCCGACGATCAGAAAGCCGCTCGGCGCAGGCTCCGCAACCTTTAACAGGCGCGCCAAGGGTCGGGCAGTCGCACTTTGCAGCACAACGGTGCCGATAATCACGGCGAAGGTCAGCGGCACCAGCAACAGCGCGCCTTCATGGCCCGCTTCATCCAGGCGAATCGCAAAGATCGCCGAGACCGCCGCGGCGACGATCCCGCGCGGGGCAATCCAGCACAGCAATGCACGTTCACGCCAGCTCAAGCTGGAGCCGGCGGTACTCAGCATTACATTCAGAGGCCGGGCGATCAGCTGGATGACCAGCAGCAGAATCAACACCAGCGGCCCGAGGCCGATCAGCGCATTCAGATCCAGGCGTGCCGCCAGCAGAATGAACAGCCCGGAAATCAGCAGCACGCTGAGATTTTCCTTGAAGTGCAAAATATGCCGCACATCCACACCCTTCATATTGGCCAGCCACATGCCCATCAGCGTTACCGCCAGCAGTCCCGATTCGTGCATCACCTCGTTGGCTGCAATGAAGATCCCCAGCACCGCCGCCAACGACGCGAGGTTGTGCAGGTATTCCGGTAGCCACTGACGACGGATGATGGTGCCCAGCAGCCAGCCGCCGGCCACACCGAACAGACTTCCGCACAGAATCACTCCGCCGAAGGTCAACAGGCTCTGCTTGAGACCTTGGCCCTCGGCACTGGCGATGATGAAGCTGTAGACCACCACCGCGAGCAGCGCCCCGATCGGGTCGATCACAATCCCTTCCCAGCGCAGGATGTTGGCGATCGATGCCTTGGGACGTACCACGCGCAGCATGGGCACGATCACGGTCGGGCCGGTGACCAGGGTCAGGCTGCCGAACAGGATGGCGAGCAGCCAGTCGAAGCCCAGCAGCCAGTGAGTCGCGACCGCAATCACTGTCCAGGTCGAGAGCGCTCCGATTGTGACCAGGCGATGCACGACGCTGCCGATCTCGCGCCACTCCGACAGGTGCAGGGTCAGGCTGCCTTCAAACAGAATCAGCGCCACCGCCAGCGACACCAGAGGCATCAGCAACGGACCGAACATTTCCTGCGGGTCGAGCCAGCCCAGCACGGGGCCTGCCAGGATGCCGGTCAGCAGCAGAAACAGAATCGCCGGCAGCTTCAGGCGCCAGGCGAGCCATTGACAGCCCAGCGCGGCGGCACCGATACCGCCGAAAGCCAACAGAATTTGCTGCTCGTTCATTGAAGCTCCCTGTTCCTTGAAATAGCGGGCTATGAAAGACTAGCGGCCATTTCAACCGTTCACTCTTTATTTGCGCGCAGTGCCAAGCCTGCGTGACTTGAGCGCCCATGCCTGCCATCGACCACCCACTGATCGACCAGTTTCTCGACGCCCTCTGGCTGGAAAAAGGTCTCTCCGACAACACTCGCAACGCCTATCGCAGTGATCTCGCGCTGTTCAACGGCTGGTTGCAGGACAAAGGTCTCGAGCTGATCAATGCCGGTCGCGAGCTGATCCTCGATCACCTGGCCTGGCGCCTGGAACAGAACTACAAACCTCGCTCCACCGCGCGATTCCTCTCGGGTGTGCGTGGCTTTTATCGCTATCTGTTGCGGGAAAAACTGATTTCGGTCGATCCGACCTTGCGCGTGGATATGCCGCAGCTCGGTCGGCCATTGCCAAAGTCCCTGTCGGAAGCCGACGTCGAAGCGCTGCTCAAGGCGCCGGATTTGAGTGAAGCCATCGGCCAGCGCGACCGTGCCATGCTCGAAGTGCTTTACGCCTGTGGACTGCGGGTGACCGAGTTGATCAGCCTGACCCTGGAGCAGGTCAATCTGCGTCAGGGCGTGTTGCGGGTGATGGGCAAGGGCAGCAAGGAGCGGTTGGTGCCGATGGGCGAGGAAGCGATTGTCTGGGTCGAGCGCTACCTGCGCGACGGCCGCAGCGAACTGCTGGGCGGGCGCCCCAGTGATGTGCTGTTTCCCAGCCAGCGCGGCGAGCAGATGACTCGGCAGACCTTCTGGCACCGCATCAAGCATCAGGCCAAGGTCGCCGGGATCGGAAAATCACTGTCGCCGCACACCCTGCGTCACGCGTTTGCCACCCACTTGCTCAACCATGGCGCGGACTTGCGGGTGGTGCAGATGCTGTTGGGCCACAGCGACCTGTCGACCACGCAGATCTACACTCACGTCGCCCGGGCGCGTTTGCAGGATCTGCATGCCAAACATCACCCGCGCGGCTGAGCCCGTTCGTCTTGCGACAGGCGCATTCGGCCACGGGAGCCTTATGTGGTAGGCTTTGCCGGTTTGCACGATGGGCGGTTATGACCCGGTGTTCCGGCACGGGCGTTCTGATCGTTCCATTTGTCCGCCTTCAGGAGTTCTCATGCGTCTGACCCAGATTTTCGCCGCCGCAGCCATTGCGTTGGTCAGCACCTTTGCCGTCGCCGATGACGCGGCCGACAAAGCGATTCGCCAAAGCCTGGAAAACCTCCAGCTCGACGTGCCGGTGGACACCATCACCGCCAGCCCGCTGCCGGGCCTGTACGAAGTCAAGCTCAAGGGCAGCCGCGTGCTCTACGCCAGCGCCGACGGCCAGTACATCGTTCAGGGCTACATGTTCCAGCTCAAGGACGGCAAACCGGTCAACCTGACCGAGAAGACCGAGCGCCTGGGCATTTCCAAACTGATCAATGCGATCCCGGTGGCCGAGACCGTGGTTTACCCGGCCGTGGGCGAAACCAAGTCGCACATCACCGTGTTCACCGACACCACCTGCCCGTACTGCCACAAGCTGCACGCTGAAGTGCCCGAGCTGAACAAGCGTGGCATCGAAGTGCGTTACGTGGCGTTCCCGCGTCAGGGCCTTGGCTCGCCGGGTGACGAACAGCTGCAAGCCGTGTGGTGCTCGAAAGACAAGAAAGCGGCCATGGACAAAATGGTCGATGGCAAGGAAATCAAGGCCGCCAAGTGCGAGAACCCGGTGTCCAGGCAGTTCGCCCTCGGTCAGTCGATCGGCGTGAACGGCACACCGGCCATCGTTTTGGCCGACGGACAAGTCATTCCGGGCTACCAGCCTGCGCCACAAGTCGCCAAACTGGCGCTGGGCGCGAAGTAATTCGCATCGTCACGCTCAGGCGTTGACGAGCGTGGTCCGGCGGCTGGATTGCCGGGCCATCAACAGAGAGCCGCGAACCTGCGGTTGTTTTCACGGCCGGCCTCGTGTCGGCCGTTTTATGGGGAGTTCACAGTGAAACCGGTCAAAGTAGGCATCTGTGGGTTAGGGACCGTCGGTGGCGGAACCTTCAACGTACTTCAGCGCAACGCCGAGGAAATTGCTCGTCGTGCCGGGCGTGGAATCGAAGTGGCACAAATTGCCATGCGCACGCCAAAGCCTCAGTTCCAGACGACCGGTATTGCGATTACCAACGATGTCTTCGAAGTGGCCACGAACCCTGAGATCGACATCGTCATAGAGCTGATGGGCGGCTACACCGTTGCCCGCGAGCTGGTACTCAAGGCCATCGAGAATGGCAAGCATGTGGTCACCGCGAACAAGGCTCTGATTGCCGTTCACGGTAATGAAATTTTCGCCAAGGCACGCGAGAAAGGCGTGATCGTGGCATTCGAAGCGGCGGTCGCCGGCGGCATTCCAGTGATCAAGGCGATCCGTGAAGGCCTGTCCGCCAACCGTATCAACTGGGTCGCCGGGATTATCAACGGCACCGGCAACTTCATCCTCACCGAAATGCGCGAGAAGGGTCGTACCTTCGAAGACGTGCTGGCCGAGGCGCAAGCGCTGGGTTACGCCGAAGCCGATCCGACCTTCGACGTCGAGGGCATTGACGCCGCGCACAAGCTGACGATCCTGGCATCGATCGCATTCGGTATTCCGCTGCAGTTCGACAAGGCTTACACCGAAGGCATCACCAAGCTGACCACCGCCGACGTGAACTACGCCGAAGCGCTGGGCTACCGCATCAAGCACCTGGGCGTTGCACGCAGCACCGCCGCGGGTATCGAGTTGCGCGTACACCCGACGCTGATCCCGGCCGATCGCCTGATCGCCAACGTCAACGGCGTGATGAACGCGGTGATGGTCAATGGCGACGCTGCCGGTTCGACCCTGTTCTACGGCGCCGGCGCCGGCATGGAGCCGACCGCTTCGTCGGTGATCGCGGATCTGGTGGACGTGGTTCGCGCCATGACCTCCGACCCGGAAAACCGCGTACCGCACCTGGCCTTCCAGCCGGACTCGCTGTCGGCTCATCCGATCCTGCCGATCGAAGCCTGCGAAAGTGCCTACTACCTGCGCATCCAGGCCAAGGATCACCCGGGCGTACTCGCTCAGGTGGCGAGCATCCTCTCGGAGCGCGGCATCAACATCGAGTCGATCATGCAGAAGGAAGTCGAGGAACACGACGGCCTGGTGCCGATGATCCTGCTGACCCACCGCGTGCTGGAACAGCACATCAACGATGCGATCGCCGCCCTCGAAGCGCTGGCGGGCGTGGTCGGTCCGGTTGTGCGGATCCGTGTCGAGCACTTGAACTAAGCCGATCTCCTTCACCGGTCCCGCCAGCGGGGCCGGTGTCGTGAACACTGTCCATTGGAGTCAGTCATGCGTTACATCAGTACCCGCGGCCAGGCACCGGCCCTGAATTTCGAAGACGTCCTGCTGGCCGGTCTTGCCACCGACGGCGGTCTGTACGTCCCGGAAAACCTGCCACGTTTCACCCAGGAAGAAATCGCTTCCTGGGCCGGCCTGCCGTATCACGAGCTGGCTTTCCGGGTCATGCGCCCGTTCGTCACCGGCAGCATTCCGGACGCCGATTTCAAAAAGATTCTTGAAGAAACCTACGGTGTGTTCGCCCACAACGCCGTTGCGCCGCTGCGTCAGCTGAACGGCAACGAATGGGTGCTGGAGCTGTTCCACGGTCCGACCCTGGCGTTCAAGGACTTCGCCCTGCAACTGCTCGGTCGCTTGCTCGACTACGTGCTGGAAAAGCGCGGCGAGCGCGTGGTCATCGTCGGCGCCACCTCCGGTGACACCGGTTCGGCCGCCATCGAAGGCTGCAAGCACTGCGAAAACGTCGACATCTTCATCCTGCACCCGCACAACCGTGTGTCTGAAGTACAGCGTCGGCAGATGACCACCATCCTCGGTGAAAACATCCACAACATCGCCATCGAAGGCAACTTCGATGACTGCCAGGAAATGGTCAAGGCCAGCTTCGCCGACCAGAGCTTCCTCAAGGGCACGCGCCTGGTGGCGGTGAACTCGATCAACTGGGCGCGGATCATGGCCCAGATCGTTTACTACTTCCATGCAGCCCTGCAATTGGGCGGCCCGGCGCGTTCGGTGTCGTTCTCGGTGCCGACGGGCAACTTCGGCGACATCTTCGCCGGCTACCTGGCGCGCAACATGGGCCTGCCGATCAACCAGTTGGTGGTTGCCACCAACCGCAACGACATCCTGCACCGCTTCATGAGCGGCAACCAGTACGTCAAGGAAACCCTGCACGCCACGCTGTCGCCGTCGATGGACATCATGGTCTCGTCGAACTTCGAACGCCTGCTGTTCGACCTGCACGGTCGCAATGGCGCGGCGATTGCCGGCCTGATGGACTCGTTCAAGCAGGGCGGCGGTTTCAGCGTCGAACAGGAACGCTGGACCGAGGCACGCAAACTGTTCGACTCGCTGGCCGTGGACGATGCGCAAACCTGCGAGACCATCGCCGAAGTCTACGAGCAGACCGGTGAAGTGCTCGACCCGCACACCGCCATCGGCGTGAAAGCCGCTCGCGAATGCCGTCGCAGCCTGGACATCCCGATGGTGATTCTGGGCACGGCGCATCCGGTCAAGTTCCCGGACGCAGTGGAGAAAGCAGGCGTAGGAAAAGCACTCGAGCTACCTACACATCTTTCTGATTTGTTTGAGAGAGAAGAGCGCTGCACTGTCCTGCCGAACGAACTCAAAGCCGTGCAGGCCTTTGTCAGTCAGCATGGCAACCGCGGCAAGCCTCTTTAAGCCCGCAGAGCTGTCACATTTTGAAGCCCGTCTCCTGACGGGCTTTCTTGTTTTTGCATGCCACACTGCGCGCGTTTCGCCCACCAAGGACGGGCGAGTCGATGACGAAGGATGTGGCAATGCGGTTTTTTTCAGGATTGAAACCAGCCCTGTGCTGGTTGTTTTTATTGGGCTGCTTCGGGCTGTCACCGTGGGCTGAAGCAGGCCATCTGGCGAAGCATTCCGTTGCGCTGGAGGATGTTCAGCCGATCGAGCTCGATGAGCACGAGCGTCAATGGATTCGAGATAACCCCCGAGTGACCGTCGCCTCGGTGCAGTACCCGTTGTATCTGTTTCAGGATGAGCATGGCCAGTGGAGCGGCTTGAACAACGATGTCCTGTCGCACATCAGTGCCTTGACCGGCCTGCAGTTTGTGCATCAGGAGTCATTCTCCACCGATCACCTGCTTGAACGGCTCCAGAGTGGTGTGGCCGATATCAGCACAACGCTGGCGATGAACGACGAGCGCAAGGCGTTTCTGGATTTCAGTCACGCGTTCGGCGGTGCCGGCTGGGTGTTCGTCGGGCACGCTGACGAGCCCGCGATACAGTCGCTTGCGGCGCTGGCCAAGCGGGTGCTGGTGCTGCCGGCCCGGCATGCACTGGAGGACAGCATTCGACGCGACTACCCGGCAATCGAGATCCGCTCGGTCAAGACGTATGCAGAGGCACGGGCCCTGGTCGAGAGTGGCGAGGCCTACGCCACCATCGAAAACGAGATCGGCGCTCAGCTGTTTCCCTCTGGCCTGCTCAGGGTCGGCGGTCTAGTAGAGGGCAAGTGGGAGGCTGACCATCTGGCAGTACGCAAAGGGCTGCCCGAGCTGGTGAGCATCCTCAACAAGGCCTTGGGCGCTTTCTCTGCGGCCGAACTGCGCGCCATGCGCATGAAATGGCTGGATGGCATTGCTCCCGCGCCGACACCCTCGATCACGTCGCAACTGATCAAGGGGGGGATGCTGGGCGATAGGCGGACTCGGAGTGTTCGGACTCCTGTCGTTGTTGTGGAACCGTCGACTGGCGGCCGAGATTAAACAGAGACGTGCGGCCGAAAAGGATCTGCGAGATCAATTGGCCTTTCAACATGCGCTGATCGATGCGATGCCCGATCCCGTGTTCGTGCGCGATCTGCAGGGTCGGTTGATCATGTGCAACCGCAGTTATGAAGATGCGCTGTCGGTCCGTCAGGAGCAGGTCCAGGGGCGGATGCTGTTCGAGTTCGACGCACTTCCACAGGCGACGGCACTGATGCTGCACGACGAATTCATGGCGCAACTGGGCACGCGTAAAACGCGCTTCAGCAAACGGCAACTGATGTTCAAGAGCGGCCCTCGTCAGATCTATCAGTGGACGGTGCCGTTTTACTGTGCCGACGGAAAACTGCGCGGTCTGCTTGGCGGCTGGACGGACATCACCGAGCGTCGAAAGGAGAGCGGGTGTCGATGTCTGCATTAAAGATGGGAAAAGTCCTATAAACCGCGATTCCTTTTCTGATGGGAGGCTTAGGACGACTGCCCTAGAGTGACAGGCCACTGCGGCGTGAATCCGCGATTGTCGCTCCAGAGGTCGTCCCATGCGCTCGCTCAAGATCCTGATTCTAGAACCCAATCCGTTCCAGCTGATGGCGTTGCACCAGATGCTCAACGCCATCGGTATCTACGATGTCCTGACCGCGCCGTCGCTGGGTTCGGCCAAGCGCTCACTGGAGCGCCGCGGAGCCGTCGACATCACCCTGTGCAACCCGCGATTGCAGAACGGTGACGGGTTGGCGCTGATCCGGCATCTGGCCGACCGGAAGGGCGCGCGGGCGATGATCCTGCTGGGCACCGTGGCCCCCAGCCTGCTGGACGAACTGGAAACGTTGCTGGGCGAGCACGGGATTACCTTGCTGGGCCGCCTGCACACACCGGTCTCTGCGGTGTTGATGAGGAGTCTGCTGGACACCTACATGGCGACCCCCCGGCATTCCGTCGACGCTTGAGCCCCATGGTTATTTTTCTGTCATCTTCGCCATGCATGCTCCGATAGGCCGGTGACGCTCCGGGAGAGGCCGGCGGCAGGCAGAACTTTCCTCTCGGGCCGGTGGTCATTTACTGTGAACACGCCCCAGACACTGTGTTTTCGGACTATTGAGTGGAGATCGAGATGGAAAGTATCAGTCTATTGCTCGGTGAGGCTCTGAGCCCGTATCAGGTGACGTTGACCCCTCGGGGTCGCCACGGCGAATGCCTGGTGACCTTGAAGAACGGCAACGGCGCGATCGTGGTGGAGCGCGAATTCAATCAGGCGCAATTGAGCGACAAGCGCCAGCTGACCGATGTGGTCGACGGCCTGCACCGTGACATCCTGATTGCCGAAGGCCGGCTGGAGCCCTGTGTCATCGCCGCGTTGCGAAACGCAGCCCTCGACAAGCACCCGACCCTCTGAAACTGATTTTTCTTTTGTGGGAACCTTCCTGCATCCAAGTCAGTCAGACCCCGTAACAGCAGGATCAAGCATTGTGCTCCGGTGCTTGTGGCTTGCTGCTACGGGTCTTTGATTCAGACCACGTTTAACCCCGAGTCGTCTCCCCACTTCTCGGGGTTTCTTTTTGCCCGGATTTCACTGCGCGGCTTGTTGCTGGAAGAAAATCCGCGCCTGCTCCAGATAGTCCTGGCGACTCTCGGGGTCGAGCCAATCGGCATAGAGCTGGTCGAGATGTTCGTGGGGCAGGGTGCGCAACAGCTGATTGATCTCGGTGATCGCCTGTCGACCCGCCGTGGTGTCGGTGCAGCCGACATGGCCTGACAGATACTTGTCCGTGCCGCGAATCGGAAAGAACAGCAATTCATTCTCGGCGATCTCGGCCTGCCGTGCCTGATAGCGGATTTCAGGCCAGTAACCCAGCACCACCTGCAAACGCCCCAGACGCTGCATCGACAGCAGGCTGCTGAGCGCATCGTTGCCGTAATGCGGCGTCAACGCGCCGCCCGGTGCCTGATGCAGCAATGTATCGATGTACTCGCCATAACTGCGTTCCGCGACCACCCCGACTTTTCGCTCGCCGTTGGCCAAAAATGCCGACAGGTCGGCTTCGCCCTCGACCAGAAATGGCTCGAGCACTTCGCGATCTCTCTGACGCACCACCAAACCATTGCTGACCGCGCGAAACGCGGGGATGGAGAAGGCGATCCATTGCGCCCGCTCCTTGTTCCAGACCAGCGACGGATCGCAGGCGAAGGGGTGTTCATGGAGCATTTGATTGCCGCGGGCGCGATTGACCCGCATCAAGGTGTGTTCGTATTGCGGCATGCCGGCAATCAGCATCGGCATCAATTGATCGATAACGCCCTGGCCCTTTTTCGGGCCTTCTAAGATCGTCAGCGGCGGCAGGTCGCGCAGCAGCCAGATCAACGTCGGTTTGGCCTGCGCCCACGCCGGCAGTACCAGCAGCAATAGCAGGCCGAACAACCGCCAGGTCCACCAATGGTGGGCGCGGTTCGAGGCCGAGGGCATCAGGCGCTTCAGCTCAGATGGCTCCGTCTTCGCGCAGCCGGGCGACCTGCTTCTCGTCGTAGCCAAGATCGTGAAGTACCTGCGCATTGTGTTCACCGAGCTGCGGTCCGACCCATTCGGACGTGCCGGGTGTCTCAGAGAGTTTCGGCACGATGCCCGGCATCTTGAAGGGTTTGCCGTCCGGCAGTTTGGCGTGCAGGAACATTTCCCGGGCCAGGTACTGCGGATCGTTGAACATGTCTTCGGCGCTGAAGATCCGGCTCGCCGGCACTTCGGCCTGGTTCAGCAGGTCCAGTACCGTTTGCAGCGGCAGCGAGTTGACCCAGCGGTCGATCACCCCATACAACTCGTCACGACGGCTGTCGCGTCCGTCATTGCTGGCCAGCGCCGGGTCATTGGCCAGATCTTCGCGGCCGATGATCAGCATGAAGCGCTTGAAGATCGCATCGCCATTGGCACCGATCTGCACATGTTTGCCGTCGGCACTGGTGTGGATCGACGACGGCGTGATGCCCGGCATGATGTTGCCGGTGCGTTCACGGATAAAACCGAACACATCGAATTCCGGCACCATGCTTTCCATCATGGCGAAGATCGCTTCGTACAGCGCCACATCGACCACCTGACCGAGCCCGCCGTTGACCTCGCGATGACGCAAAGCCATCAACGCGCCGATCACGCCCCACAGGGCGGCAATCGAGTCGCCGATGGAAATGCCGGTGCGTACTGGCGGGCGGTCTTCGAAACCGGTGATGTAGCGCAGGCCGCCCATGGATTCACCAACGGCACCGAAACCTGGCTGGTCTTTCATTGGCCCGGTCTGGCCGAAACCCGACAGACGCACCATCACCAGTTTCGGGTTCAGCGCATGCAGGGTTTCCCAGCTCAGGCCGAGTTTTTCCAGCACGCCGGGGCGAAAGTTCTCGATCAGGATGTCGGCTTCGCTCAGCAGTTTTTTCAGGATCGCCAGGCCATCGGGGTGTTTCAGGTTCAGGGTCAGTGACTTTTTATTGCGTGCCTGGACGAACCACCACAGCGACGTGCCTTCGTACAACTTGCGCCATTTGCGCAGCGGATCACCGCCGTCCGGCGACTCGATCTTGATCACTTCGGCGCCGAACTCGCCGCAGATGCGCGAGGCAAACGGCCCGGCAATCAAAGTACCCAATTCAATGACTTTCAGACCGCTGAGCGGTTTGTTGGCGAACGGCATGCGAGATCCTGTAGGACAAGGCTGAGCAGATAGAGCGTTTTAACATAGCCGGCTGTCAGTCGCGCAAGGTTGATCGCCATCAATTCGTGGATTGCCTACAGCATCGGTTAGACTTGCCGACTTTCCTCGTATCAAGAAGCCCGTTCATGGCCCAGCCGTCCACTACCTACAAATTCGAACTGAACCTCACCGATCTCGACCGCAGCGTCTACGAGAACGTGAAGCAGACCATCGCCCGTCACCCTTCGGAAACCGAAGAACGCATGACCGTGCGCCTGTTGGCCTACGCGCTCTGGTACAACGAGCAACTGTCGTTCGGTCGTGGTCTGTCGGACGTGGATGAACCTGCGCTGTGGGAAAAGAGCCTGGACGATCGTGTCCTGCACTGGATCGAAGTCGGCCAGCCTGATGCGGATCGTCTGACCTGGTGCTCCCGTCGCACCGAGCGCACCAGCCTGCTGGCCTACGGCAGCCTGCGCGTCTGGGAAGGCAAGGTAATCCCGGCAATCAAGAACCTGAAGAACGTCAACATCGCAGCCGTTCCGCAGGAAGTGCTGGAAACCCTGGCCCAGGACATGCCCCGCGTCATCAAGTGGGACGTGATGATCAGCGAAGGCACGATCTTCGTGACTGACGACCGTGGTCAACACGAAGTCCAGCTCACCTGGCTGCAAGGCGAGCGCGGTTAAGTCCGCGCTATTCCCGAAAAATCCCACGTATTCAAGAGAAGCTTCTGTTAGCCCATGCGTATCGATCCTCGCCCGTTGCCCGCCACTCTGCCGTTTCTCGGTGAACTGCCACCCCTGTTGACCCGCCTGTACGCGGCGCGGGGCGTGCAGTCCGAGGCGGAGCTGGACAAGAGCCTGGCGCGGCTGATCCCGTTCCAGCAGCTCAAAGGGATCGATGCGGCGGTGGACCTGTTGGTGACGGCGCTGGAGCAGCGTCAGCGGATCCTGATCGTCGGCGACTTCGACGCCGACGGCGCGACGGCCAGTACCGTCGGCGTGCTCGGCTTGCGCCTGCTGGGCGCGGCGCACGTCGATTATCTGGTGCCGAACCGCTTCGAATACGGCTACGGCCTGACGCCGGAAATCGTCGAAGTCGCGATGACCCGCGAGCCGCAACTGTTGATCACCGTTGATAACGGTATTTCCAGCGTTGAAGGTGTGGCGGCCGCGAAACGTCACGGTCTGAAGGTATTGATCACCGACCATCACTTGCCCGGCGACGAACTGCCGCTGGCCGATGCACTGGTCAATCCGAACCAGCCCGGCTGCGAGTTCCCGAGCAAGGCGCTGGCCGGTGTCGGGGTGATTTTTTACGTGTTGATGGCCTTGCGTGCGCGCCTGCGCAGCCTCGGCTGGTACGAGAGCAAACCACAACCGAACATCGGCGAACTGCTGGATCTGGTGGCGTTGGGCAGCGTTGCCGACGTGGTGCCGCTGGATGCCAACAACCGGATTCTGGTGCATCAGGGCCTGGAGCGGATTCGCGCCGGGCGTGCGCGGCCGGGAATCAAGGCCATCCTGGAAGTGGCCAAGCGTGAAGCCTCGCGCATCACGTCGACCGACCTCGGTTTCATCGTCGGCCCGCGCCTTAACGCAGCAGGGCGTCTGGATGACATGAGCCTGGGCATCGAGTGCCTGCTGACCCACGACGCTGCGCTGGCCCGTGAGATGGCTGCGCAACTGGACGGCATGAATCAGGATCGCAAATCCATCGAGCAAGGCATGCAGCGCGAGGCGCTGGCCCAGCTCAAGGACTTGCCGGTCGAGTCGATGCCTTTCGGTCTTTGCCTGTTCGATCCGGAATGGCACCAGGGTGTCATCGGCATTCTGGCGTCGCGGATGAAAGAGCGGTATTTCCGCCCGACCATCGCCTTCGCCGATGCAGGCGATGGTTTGCTCAAGGGCTCGGGGCGCTCGGTGCAGGGTTTTCATATCCGTGATGCGCTGAGCGTGGTTGCGGCGCAACATCCAGACCTGATCGCGAAGTACGGTGGCCACGCGATGGCGGCGGGCTTGACCTTGCGGCAGGAGAATTTTCCGTTGTTTGCCGAGGCATTCGACGCCGAAGTGCGTAGGCAACTTCGCGAAGAAGACCTGACCGGGCGCCTGCTGTCAGATGGCACATTGGCGGTCGAGGAGTTTCATCTGGAACTGGCCCGCGCCCTGCGCCACGCCGGGCCATGGGGCCAGCACTTTCCGGAGCCGCTGTTTCACGGCGTGTTCCAGTTGGTCGAGCAGCGGGTGGTCGGCGAGCGGCATCTCAAAGTGGTGCTGAAAACCGAATGCGGGTCGGTGAAGCTTGATGGCATCGCGTTCGGCATTGATCGCGATATCTGGCCGAACCCGACGATCAAATGGGTCGAACTGGCCTACAAACTCGATCTCAACGAGTTTCGCGGCAATGAAACCGTGCAGTTGATGATTGCCCACATCGAGCCGCGCTAAAGCTCATTGCGCCCTTTACTGAAGGGGCGCAGGCAATCTTCAATTGTGCTGTTTCATTTCTGAACCCTCCCTCATCCCCGGATGTCGACTAGGCTCTAAGCACTGCTTGATTGGCCTTGTGACGTCTTGTCGAATTTTTTGCCCGCGGGGGCGGGTGCTGCACCTTTTTCCTGTCACTCGTCGACTTTTCAAACAGAACCCTGGAGCCTGCCCACTGAATTGAGAGGTGCCCCATGAGTCTGCTGCTTGAACCCTTTACCCTTCGCCAACTGACCCTGTCCAACCGCATCGCCGTGTCGCCCATGTGCCAGTATTCCAGCGTTGATGGCCTGGCCAACGACTGGCATCTGGTGCACCTCGGCAGCCGTGCCGTGGGGGGCGCTGGCCTGGTATTCACCGAAGCCACGGCGATCACGGCCGACGGGCGGATCACCGCCGAAGACCTGGGCCTGTGGAACGACGAACAGATCGCACCGCTGCAACGCATCACCCGTTTTATCAACGCCCAGGGCGCAGTGGCCGGCATTCAACTGGCCCACGCCGGGCGCAAGGCCAGCACCCATCGGCCATGGATCGGCAAGCATGGCAGCGTCAAACCGGAGGATGGTGGCTGGACGCCGGTCGGGCCGTCGCCGATTGCCTTTGATCCGCAACACACCCAGCCGAAACAACTGGATGAAGGGCAGATCGCTCACGTCATTCAGGACTTCGTGGCAGCGGCCAAACGCGCGCTAACCGCCGGTTTCAGTGTGGTCGAGGTGCATGCGGCGCACGGTTATCTGCTGCACCAGTTCCTTTCACCATTGAGTAACCAGCGCCGCGATCAGTACGGAGGTTCGTTCGAAAACCGCATTCGTCTGGTGCTGCAAGTGACCGAGGCGGTACGCGCGGTGTGGCCGGAAGAACTGCCGGTTTTTGTGCGTCTGTCGGCCACCGACTGGGTCGAGGACGGCTGGAATCCCGATGAAACCGTAGAGCTGGCGCGCCGCCTGAAAGCTTTGGGGGCTGACCTGATCGACGTGTCATCGGGCGGCACGGCGGCCAACGCCGAAATCCCCGTGGGGCCGGGTTATCAGACGCGCTTCGCCGAGCGGGTACGCAAGGAGTCAGGTATCGCCACCGGCACCGTGGGAATGATTACCGAGCCTGCGCAAGCCGAGCACATTTTGCGAACCTGTCAGGCCGACATCATCTTCCTCGCCCGTGAGTTGCTGCGTGATCCGTACTGGCCACTGCATGCCGACGATGACCTGGGCGGACGCAAAGCGGTGTGGCCGGCGCAGTATCAACGTGCGACCCATCGGGATCAGCCGATTCACGAGTCTGATCTGCGGGATTGATTCCGGCCTGTCGCAAAGCCTATAAAACCCGCCATTGAACCGGCGGGTTTTTTCTTGTCTGTCGTTTGGAATTGCAAAGGAATGGATCGCAATGTTGATCGAACGAGCGCTGACTGAATCGGACTTGCCGCGGCTGGCGCTGATCGACCGCAGCGAGTTAGTCGAGGAATGCTATCGCGTGGAAAACGGTGAGTTGATTCTGTATCCGGCGCGTTTCGACATGCGCGGATGGCCCGAAGGCGAGGCGGAGGAGAATGCGCGGGTATTGGAAAAGTGCTGGCGCAGTGGCGGGTGGCTACACGGGATTTTCGATGGCGAAACACTGGTGGCTGCGGTGGTTGTGGATAACCGGGTTATTCACAATCAGGGCCTGAACATGCGGCAGTTGAAGTTTCTGCACATCAGCCGTGTCTGGCGGGGGCATGGATTGGGCGGGCGATTGTTTGCCCTGGCTTGCGCCCATGGCCGAGAGGTTGGCGCCGAGGCGTTGTACGTCTCGGCGACCGAGTCGCGCAATACCGTGGAGTTCTATCAGCGCCAGGGTTGCCGGTTGCTGGCGCAACCGGATCCCGAACTGTTTGCACTCGAACCTCACGATATCCACTTTTACTGTCGCCTGGACTGATGCCATCGCGAGCAAGCTCGCTCCCACAGGTTTTCGGTTGTACACAAACTCGGTGATCAATCGATATCCATGTGGGAACTGGCGTGCCAGCGATGAGGCCCGATCTGACGCTAGAGAATCATCAAGGGTATTTGCGCTTGTCCGGTGCCGGCGGGAAGTACTGGTATAACCAGGTCTCGCTCAGCGTGCGGTCGTTGGTACGGATGAACAGACGCAGTTCTACCGGATCCACGCTGTCATTGGTCGGGTACCAGTCGAACAGGATGCGGTAACCCTTGATGTCATCCAGCACCAGCACGCTGAAGTCCTGCACCTTGCCGTTGGAGCACGTCACCACCGGCTCGATCCCGGTGCCCTGCGGCAGGCGATCCAGACCGCCACCGGTGAAGTCCACGGCAAAACGACGGGCCCAGACCGGCGGGTAATGCTCGCCCGGTGCCCAGCCTTCGACAAATCCACCCATGCCCGAACGGGTCGCATGAACCCGCGCCAGCGGCGTGCCGACCGGCGGCAGGGCGCTCCAGTAGAGCTTGTAGCCGTAGTTCAGCGAGTCGCCGGCCGCTACCGGTTTCTTCGGCGTCCAGAACGCAACGATGTTGTCGAGGGTCTCGCCGGTTGTAGGAATTTCCAGCAGATCGATAGAGCCTTCGCCCCACGCGGTTGTAGGTTCTACCCACAGGCTCGGGCGCTTGCTGTACCAGTCGACGGTGTCCTGATAATTGGCGAATTCGTGGTCGGTCTGCACCAGACCGAAACCTTTCGGATCGGTGTCGGCGAAAGCGTTGAATTGCAGGGTCGCCGGGTTGTTCAGCGGGCGGCAGATCCACTCGCCGTTACCGCGCCACATGGCCAGACGATCCGAGTCGTGGATTTGCGGGTGAATGGTGTCGCACATCCGGCGCTCGTGGGTGCCGCAACTGAACATGCTGGTCATCGGCGCGATGCCCAATTGCTCGATGGCAGTGCGGGCATTGATGTGGGCGTCGATCTCCATCACCACGCGCTCGGCCTGGCAGTCGATGTCGAAGCGATAGGCGCCGGTCGCACTCGGAGAGTCGAGCAGGGCGTAGACCACGAAGCGGGTCGCGTTTTGATCCGGGGTCTCGAACCAGAACTTGGTGAAGTCAGGGAATTCTTCGCGCTTCTTGGCGTAGGTGTCGACGGCCAGGCCACGGGCGGACAGGCCATATTGGCCAGTGGCATCCACTGCGCGGAAGTAGCTGGCGCCGAGGAACGACACCACGTCATGCCGATCCAGTTCCGGCGCCTTGAACAGCTTGAAGCCGGCAAAACCCAGGTCGCCCTTGAGCTGCTGGGTATCGACCGAAGTGTTTTCGTAGTTGAACAGCTGAGGACGGAAATGCACCTCGCGCGCCATGCGCGTCTTGGGATCGACGCTGTACATGCGCACCGGCTGGCGGAAACCCATGCCGACGTGGAAAAACTGCACATCGAGCTGACCCTTGTTTTCCTTCCACAGCGAATGCTCGCCGTCGTAGCGGATCGCGTTGAAGTTCTGCGGGGTCATGGTCGCCAGGGTCGGCGGCAGCACCTGTTTGGTGTCCTGATACGCGCTGCCGGCCAGTTGTTTGGCCTGGCGCTTCAGCGTTTCAAAGTCGAAGGCCTGGGCTTCACCGTCGGCGGCACCGCCAGAGGCGGCCCAGGCGCGAGCAGCGAGCAGGCCCGAGGCGGATAGGCCGGTGTAAGCCGCAATGGCCATGGACGCTTTGAGCAAATTCCTGCGGTGCATAGATACAACCTGTCGTGGACAATCCCGCGCCCTTCCTGGCACGTACTGGATCAGAAATTACGGTTCGGACAAGCCTTCGGCCAAACGCTACGGACTAGTAACAGATGCGCGCTAGCTTAATCCGTTCGCTGATTTTGCAAAATTCCCTGATAGCACGGCGCTAGCCTCTCAATGAAACAAGACGTTACGGTTACTTATCCCACAGCCTTTTCTGATTTATAGGGCATATCTGCTTTTTTCGACTAATTACTCTAAAAACAGCTTTTCAGCGCCGATTTAATTTCTATTCTATGGGCATCGCCGGTCATGACCCATCCGACCGGCAGGGCTCAAATCGCTGCTTAAGGAGCGGGGCGATGCGGTTTTCGAAAATTTCTGACGTACTGGAAAAGGACATCGTCCATGACAAAAGGACAAGGCATCACCGAAATGTTGGGCATCTTTCCCTGCCTCACCAACGTCCGGCGAAGACGCCGGCTCAGTCCTGACGAACTGAAACTGGTGGAGCGTTACCGGGAGTTGTCGGAAAGCGACCGGATTGCGATGCGGTATCTGGTGGATGCGATGAGGAGTGTTTCGCGGTTTTGAAGTAAAAAACCAAAGGGGCGGACTGTGAAGTCCGCCCCTTTTTCATTCTTGAGGTTTACCGGGGACGCTGTGCCAGCATCAACTCAGGCATGTCCCGCCATTTCACCCAGGCCTGTTGTTGCCAGTGGAGCAGCGGCACGGTGACGCCAGCCCAATGCACGGAGCTCAGGCTCGGGCAGGTTTCCGCTGTTGCTGAGCTGGTTTCCCGCAGGATGGGGATCACCTCATTGCTCAGCCATTGGCGCAGATTGCGGTTTTCCGGGATGAAATGGTGAACCAGCAGCGCGTACATGCCGGATTCGCTGACCATTGGCGTCTCGACAACTTTGCCGTACTTGCGCAGCCGGACGGTACGGCGTTGGTCGGGGTCGAGTTTGAGCGTGACGCGTGAGTTCAAGGGATGGCCCATCATGCGGCCGAGATCCTGAGCGCAGAACCAGGCTTGGTGATCGAGCAGGAGAGCGTGGAGGAAGCGGTTGTGGCGGGTGAATACGGTGGGGATGAAGTAAGGATGATCTTTAGAGGGATTTTGAGTTTGATTGGGCATTCGTCGACTCCAATATTGAGAATAGAGCCGCCACTCGAATGAGTGCGGTTGCGCCATTTTGACTTTGTTCCGGCTTCGACACCGGGCTGCTGACTTCGCTGCCGAAAAGAAGCGTATCGGTCAGGTGCTTATGGTGCCAAGCCCGGTTAATCGACGCTTGTTGTAGGAATCGAAGATCTTTCTCGAAGGTAGCGTCTGTAGGAAATGCCTGTTTTTGTATGGCCGCCAGCCAGACTGCACCTGAAGCATGATTTTTCCTTTATTTATCTGAATCTCAGGCATCCCCCGAATGCTCGGCCCTTGGTCACTGGGCCCAAAGGATTTTTGTGAATAATGGAGAATTCAATGAAGGTGTCCCTCAAACAGATCAACGGCCCATGGGATCAGGGATGGGTGCTGGACAAGCACATGGTAAGTAGTACCTTTCTCGGCAACGATGATCGCGGACACCCCTGTTTCGATAATCAGCGCACAGAGATTGGTGAGGCGACTTACCAGCTCAAATACCAGAAAGACTGGAATCAGGTGGGCCCACTGGCCCAAGCGGTAGCGACAAATGTGTTCCCTATGTTGGATCAAGTAGGATTTGTGCTGCCCATGCCTGCTTCAAATATCCGGCAGCGACAACCTGTTACTGAGGTTGCTTTGGAGTTGGGGCGAATTGTCGGGCGGCCAGTTTTCTCGGATTTGCTTCGAAAAGCGACCACGGGAAAGTCGCTCAAGGATTTGCACTCCAAAGCAGACAAGGTTGCTGCGATTGGAAACAGTTTTAGCGTCAATGACGAAATTACGACAGAGGGATGCTGGAATGTTTTGGTCGTAGATGATTTGTTTGACAGCGGAGCGTCGATGGACGCGGCTTGTGCTGTCTTGCGTGAATATCCGAAGGTGGGGAAGATCTACGTAGCGGCGCTAACCTGGAAGTGAATTCAATGACGACTGTATTTATTGCTGGCTCTATCAATATCAAGAACCTTGATCCGAAGGTTAAGGAGCGTATCAGTAATATCGTTGCGTCTGAATTCGAGGTGGTCGTTGGTGATGCAGGTGGCGCCGATACCTCCATTCAGGAGTATCTGCTGAGTCTCGAACGATCCAGAACCACTGTGTTCTGTAGCGGTCCGGCGCCGCGTAACAACCTCGGACAGTGGCCCGCCAGAACAGTGGACTCCAAACATTCCAAAGGATCGAGGGCTTTCTTCACCGAGAAAGACGTGGTGATGGCCGAAGCTGCTGACTACGGATTGATGATATGGGATGCGAAGAGCACCGGTACGCTCAGCAACGTCATAGAACTGCTGTCTAGAAAGAAGAAGTCCCTTGTCTTCGTCAACAAGGAGAAGGAATTCAAAGTGGTGGGAGACGTCAATCAGCTCGAAGAGTTGATTGCATTCATGTCTGATCACGCCAAGCAAAAAGCCAACGAAAAAATCAAATTGTTCGATCGTATTTCCTCGCTGAAATACGATCAGTGCGAACTTTTGTTTTGATGTTTTGCGTCGGCTTTCTTGAACCCCGGCACTCTATCGGTGCCGGGGCCAAACGTTTTTAGCGACTCACCTTCCAGGCATCCCCGGCCGGCGCCTTCCCATGGTCATACGGCTTGCCAATCCACATGTAAACCAGCCCCAGCCCAACCACGATCGCCGTGCTCAGCACCATCGCGTAGTTGATGTACCACGCGGCATCCGGCGTGCGGGGCCAGGCCATGTTGATGATTGCGCCGACGCCGTACACCAGCGCGCCGATGTTCACCGGCCAGCCCCAGGCGCCGAGGGTGAATTTGCCGCTGGGTTTCCAGCCTTTGCTGCGGGCGTACAGGGCGGCGAGGACGATCATCTGGAACGCGAGGTAGATGCCGATGGCGGCGAAGCTGACGATGGTGGCGACGGCGTCTTGCAGGAAGAAGCCGAGGGCGATGATCAGGCCGGGCAGGACGCCGGACACGAATAGCGCAGCAACCGGCACCTGTGTCGTAGGAGAAATCTTTTTCAGCAATCGGCTGCCGATGACCATTTCATCGCGGGCGTAGGAATACAGCAGACGACTCGCCGCCGCTTGCAGGCTGATGACGCAAGAGATGAAGGAAATCATCACCACGGCCATCACCACTTTCGAACCGACCGGGCCGAAGGCGTTGTTGAGGATGGTGGTGACCGGATCCTTGTCGGTGCCGTTGATCACCGCTTGCATGTCCGGCACGGCGAGAATCAGCGCCAGGCAAGCGAACATCGCTGCGATGCCGCCGATGTAGATGGTCATGCGCATGGCCACCGGGATTTTCTTGCTCGGGTTCGGAGTTTCTTCGGCCACGTCGCCGCAGGCCTCGAAGCCGTAATAAAGGAACATCCCCGCCAACGAAGCGGTGAGGAATGCCGGCAAGTAGGAGCCGTCGACGCTGATATCGAAGGTGTTGAACAGCACGCTGATCGGCTGGTGACGCTTGAAAATCAGCAGGTACACGCCGACGATCACCGCACCCACCAATTCGCAGAGGAAGCCGAACATGGCGATCCGCGCCAGCACTTGGGTGCCGCTGAGGTTGACCAGTGTGGCGAACAGCGTCAGCACCAGGGCGATGACGATGTTGGTGTTGTTGCTCGGCTCAAAACCCAGCATGGCGGCGAGGTACGGGCCGGCGCCGACCGCAACGGCGGCGATGGTTACGCACAGGGCGATGGAGTAGATCCAGCCGACCATCCATGCCCATTTCTTGCCCACCAGACGCCGCGCCCAAGGGTAGACACCGCCGGAAATCGGGAACTGCGACACCACTTCGCCGAAGATCAGGCACACCAGCAATTGGCCGCAACCGACCAGCAAGTAGGCCCAGAACATCGGAGGCCCGCCGGCCGCCAGGCACAGGCCGAACAGGGTATAAACCCCTACGACCGGTGACAGATACGTGAAGCCCAAGGCGAAGTTTTCCCACAGGCTCATGCTGCGGTTGAAGTTGGAGGTGTAGCCCAGTTGGCGCAGTTGTTCGGCATCGCTGTCGGCAACGGCGGCTGAGAGATCGGGTGATGCACTCATGTGTGTTTGCTCCGTGAAATCGGCAGATTTCGGATAGCCGAAACCGTGGCGGGGCTTGGTGAGCGCCGCCCGGATCGGTAGTTATTGTTTTGAATGCCTGGTGGTGCGGATAACCGGCTTCTGCCATGAAACCGGGGGGATGCCTTTAGTGCTTGAACATCACATGCCGAACCGTGGTGTAGTCCTCCAGCCCGTACATGGACATGTCCTTGCCGTAGCCGGACAGTTTCTGACCGCCGTGGGGCATTTCGCTGACGAGCATGAAGTGCGTGTTCACCCAGGTGCAGCCGTACTGCAAGCGTGCGGACAGGCGATGGGCGCGTCCTACATCCGCCGTCCATACCGAGGACGCCAGGCCGTAGTCCGAATCGTTGGCCCACTCCAGCGCCTGGGCTTCATCGGTGAATTGAGTCACCGACACCACCGGCCCGAACACTTCGCGGCGGACGATTTCGTCATCCTGCTGGGCGTCGGCCAGAACGGTCGGTTCGAAGAAGAAACCATTGCCTTCGACAGCCTTGCCGCCGGTGATCAAGCGAATGTGCGGTTGCGCCACGGCGCGCTCGACAAACCCGGCCACGCGGTCGCGATGCTGGGCGGTGATCAGCGGCCCCAGCTCGGTCGACGGATCATCCTGCAAGCCGTACTTGATGCTGCTGACCGCCGCGCCGAGCTTCTCGACGAACTTGTCGTAAATGCCTTGCTGCGCGTAGATCCTGCACGCAGCGGTGCAATCCTGGCCGGCGTTGTAAAAGCCGAAAGTACGAATGCCTTCGACGGCGGCATCGATATCGGCGTCGTCGAAGATGATCACCGGAGCCTTGCCGCCCAGTTCCATGTGCATGCGTTTGACGCTGTCGGCGGTGCTGGAAATGATGTTCGAGCCGGTCGCGATGGAGCCGGTCAGCGAGACCATGCGCACTTTCGGATGGGTCACCAACGGGCTGCCCACGCTCGGCCCACGACCGAACACCAGATTGAGTACACCGGCCGGGAAAATATCCGACGCCAGTTCGGCCAGACGCAACGCGGTCAGCGGGGTTTGTTCCGATGGCTTGAGCACCACGGTATTACCGGCGGCGAGGGCCGGGGCGATTTTCCAGGCGACCATCATCAGCGGGTAGTTCCACGGCGCGATGGAGGCGATCACGCCCACCGGGTCGCGGCGGATCATCGAGGTGTGGCCGGGCAGGTATTCGCCACCGGCCGAACCGCTCATGCAACGGCTGGCGCCGGCGAAGAAACGGAACACGTCGGCAATCGCCGGAATCTCGTCGTTCAGCGCGGCGCTGTAGGGTTTGCCGCAGTTGTCGGATTCCAGTTTCGCCAGTTCTTCGCCGTGGGCTTCGATGGCGTCGGCGAGTTTGAGCAACAACAGCGAACGGTCTTTCGGCGTGGTCTGCGACCATTCGGCGAAGGCACTGTCGGCGGCGCGCACGGCGGCATCGACCTGGGCCTCGGTGGCCTCGTTGATTTCCACCAGCACTTCGCCACGCGCCGGGTTGAGCACCGGTTGCGCCGGGCCTTCGCCGTTGACCAGTTGGCCGTTGATCAAGAGTTTGGTTTGCATGTTGTTGTCCTCTTTGCAGCCATCGTTATTTTTCAGAAGAAACCGAAAATCCTGTGGGAGCGAGCTTGCTCGCGAAAGCGGTGTGCCAGTCGACATCAATGTTGGATGTCATGGCCTCTTCGCGAGCAAGCTCGCTCCCACAGGGGAAAGTGGTGTCTGTTATGAGTTCATTTGCCGCCGCTGCCGGCCACGCTCTCGCCACCCCGGGTCAGGTAGTAGGCGCCGAGGATCGGCAGCATGGTCACCAGCATCACGAGCATCGCCACGACGTTGGTCACCGGCACGTCCCGTGGGCGGCTCAACTGATTGAGCAACCACAGCGGCAAGGTGCGTTCATGCCCGGCGGTGAAAGTGGTGACGATGATTTCGTCGAACGACAGCGCAAACGCGAGCATGCCGCCGGCGAGCAGCGCCGAGCCGAGATTCGGCAGGATGATGTAGCGGAAGGTCTGCCAGCCGTCGGCGCCGAGGTCCATCGACGCTTCGATCAGGCTGTGCGAGGTACGGCGCAAACGGGCGATGACGTTGTTGTAGACGATCACCACGCAGAACGTCGCGTGGCCGACGATGATGGTGAACATCCCCGGTTCGATCCCCAGCGTCTTGAAGGTCGCCAGCAGTGCGATCCCGGTGATGATCCCCGGCAGCGCGATGGGCAGGATCAGCATCAGCGAAATGCCCTGCTTGCCGAAGAAGTCCCGGCGGTAGAGCGCGGCGGAAGCGAGGGTGCCGAGCACCATGGCGATCAGCGTGGCAATGGCGGCAATCTGCAACGACAGCTTGATCGCCTCCAGCACATCCGGTCGGGAAAACGCCACGCTGAACCAGTGCAGCGTGAAGCCTTTCGGAGGAAAGCTGAACGCCGCGTCTTCGGTGTTGAAGGCGTAGAGGAAGATGATCAGGATCGGGAAGTGCAGAAACACCAACCCGCCCCAGGCTGCGATGCGCAGACCGAGAGATGCTTTTTCAGAGTGCATCGAAGGCCCCCAGTCGTTTGACGATGGACAGGTAAATGGCGATCAACACGATCGGCACCAGCGTGAACGCGGCAGCCATCGGCATGTTGCCGATCGCGCCTTGCTGCGCGTAGACCATGCTGCCGACGAAGTAGCCCGGCGGGCCCACCAGTTGCGGCACGATGAAGTCGCCCAGGGTCAGCGAAAAGGTGAAGATTGAACCGGCAGCAATCCCCGGCACCGACAGCGGCAGAATCACCTGCATGAAGGTCTGGCGCGGCTTGGCCCCGAGGTCGGCGGAGGCTTGCAGCAACGACGGCGGCAGGCGCTCCAGCGAGGCCTGGATCGGCAGGATCATGAACGGCAGCCAGATGTAGACGAACACCATGAACCGCCCCAGATGCGAGGTCGACAAGGTGCTGCCGCCGACCCCGGGAATCCCCAGAATGAACTGCAGCACCGGCTCCAGCCCCAGGTGCTGAACGAACCACTGCGCCACGCCGCCCTTGGCCAGCAGCAACGTCCAGGCGTAGGCCTTGACGATGTAGCTGGCCCACATCGGCATCATCACCGCGATGTAGAAAAACGCCTTGGTCTTGCCCGTGGTGTAGCGCGCCATGTAGTAGGCAATCGGGAACGCGACGATGGCGCTGGCGATCGACACCACGACGGCCATGCTCAGCGTGCGCAGGATGATGTCGAAGTTCGATGGCTGGAACAGTGCGGCGAAGTTGGCCAGGGTCAGGTCGGGCGTGACCGCCATGGTGAAGTCGTCGAAGGTGTAGAAACCTTGCCACAACAGCACCAGCAGCGAGCCCAGATAGATTGCGCCGAACCACAGCAGCGGCGGCACCAGCAGCATCGACAGATACAAATTAGGTTTGCGATAGAGCAGGTTGGAAAACCTGCGCAACGGCGCCGATTGAGGGAGGGCGAGGGCGGTCATGTCACACCTCGCTCGCAACGGTGTCGTGCAGCGCGATCATCGCTTCCCGTGCCCAGCGTGCGCTGATGCGCTGACCGGTCTGGTGCTGCGCGCTGCTGTCGATCCACTGATTGTTAGCCTGACTGATGCTCAGGGTCTGGCCGTTTTCCAGTTTCAGCTCGTAGCGCGTGGCGCTGCCCTGATACTGGATGTCGTGGAGCAGGCCACTGACTTCGATTTCATGGCTGGCCAGCGGGCCTTCGGCGAAACGCACATGTTCCGGGCGGATCGAAAACGGCTGCGGATGGCCGCTGAGCTGGCGCGCCAGATCACCGCGAATCACGTTCGAAGTGCCGACGAATTCGGCGACGAACGTGGTGGTCGGTTTCATGTACAGAGTGCGCGGCGTGTCGACCTGTTCGATGCGACCCTTGTTGAACACGGCCACGCGGTCGGACATCGACAGCGCTTCAGTCTGATCGTGGGTGACGAAGATGAAAGTGATGCCGAGCTGGCGTTGCAGCTTCTTCAGTTCGCTCTGCATCTGTTCGCGCAGCTTCAAGTCGAGAGCGCCCAACGGCTCGTCGAGCAACAGCACTCGCGGGCGATTGACCAACGCGCGGGCGAGGGCGACGCGCTGGCGCTGACCGCCGGACAACTGCACCGGTTTGCGCGCGCCGTAGCCGCCGAGGGCGACCATGTCCAAGGCTTCTTCGGCGCGTTTATGGCGCTCGGTTTTGCTGACGCCTTTGACCTTCAGGCCGTAGGCCACGTTATCCAGCACGTTCATGTGCGGGAACAGTGCGTAATCCTGAAACACCGTGTTGACGTCGCGCTGATAGGGCGGCAGACCGGCGGCTTCGGCGCCGTGAATGCGGATCGAGCCCGCGCTCGGTTGCTCGAACCCGGCGATCAGGCGCAGGCACGTGGTCTTGCCCGAGCCGGAGGGGCCGAGCATGGAAAAGAACTCGCCGTCCTGGATATCGATGGAAACCCGGTCAACGGCCTTCACTTCGCCGAACTGCCGGGAAACGTTGGTGAACTGGACTGCAAGCGTCATGGTGCGGTGCTCCAAAAAGGCGAGGGCCGTCGCAGCGGCCCTGCCTGGACTTCTGAAAAACGAACAACGGTTATCTGTTGCCAGGTGAGATCGCGGTATTGGCGGTGATCTCATGTGGGAGCGAGCTTGCTCGCGAAGACGGTGGGTCAGTCACCTGCAATGTTGGATGTGATGCCCACTTCGCGAGCAAGCTCGCTCCCACAGGAAAGATCGATTACCTACCGCCCATGATCGCAATGTAGTCCTGCGTCCACCGGCTGTACGGCACAAACTTCCCTCCCTCGGCCTGCGGGGTTTTCCAGAAAGCGATCTTGTCGAACTGGTCAAACCCGTTGGTCTTGCAGCCTTCAGCGCCGAGCAACTCACTGCCCTGACACGCCGCCGGAACCGCCGGCAACGAACCAAACCACGCCGCCACATCACCCTGGACTTTCGGTTGCAGCGACCAGTCCATCCACTTGTACGCGCAGTTCGGGTGCTTGGCCTCGGTGTGCAGCATGGTGGTGTCGGCCCAGCCGGTGGCGCCTTCTTTCGGCACGGTCGAAGCGATCGGCTGTTTGTCGTTGATCAGGCCGTTGACCTGATACGGCCAGGCGCTGGACGCCACCACGCCTTCGTTCTTGAAGTCGCTCATCTGCACCGTGGTGTCGTGCCAGTAGCGGTGGATCAGCTTCTGCTGGGCACGCAACAGTTCCAGAACTGCCTTGTACTGATCTTCGGTGAGCTGGTACGGATCCTTGATCCCCAGCTCAGGCTTGGTCGATTTCAGATAAAGTGCCGCGTCGGCGATGTAGATCGGGCCGTCGTAGGCTTGCACGCGACCCTTGTTCGGCTTGCCGTCGGGCAGGTTCTGTTCCTCGAACACCACGTTCCAGCTGGTCGGGGCGGTCTTGAACACGTTGGTGTTGTACATCAACACGTTCGGGCCCCACTGGTACGGGGTGCCGTAGGTTTGTTTATTGACGACGTACCACGGCGCGTCTTTCAGGCGCGGGTCGAGGGATTTCCAGTTCGGGATCAACGCGGTGTTGATCGGCTGCACACGCTTGCCGACGATCAACCGCAGCGATGCATCGCCTGACGCGGTCACCAGGTCGTAACCGCCCTTGGCCATCAGGCTGACCATTTCGTCGGAGGTGGCGGCGGTTTTCACATTGACCTTGCAGCCGGTTTCCTTCTCGAAACCGGTCACCCAGTCGTAGGCCTTGTCGCTTTCACCGCGTTCGATGTAGCCGGGCCAGGCGACGATATCGAGCTGGCCTTCGCCGGCGCCGACGGCTTTTAGCGGCTCGGCGGCCTGCAGGCTGGCGCTGGCCAGCAGGGCCATGGTGATTGCACTGAGCAGTGCGGTCTTGTGCACGAACATGGTGAACCCTCTTCTTTAAATTATGGTCGGGGCAGTTGTGAACGCGGTGAAGCATGCCGTCAGCGGCTTGTTATTAGCGTAGTCAGAGATGCTGGCCGTGGCGGGCCATGATGTGCCGCACCACGCTGTAGTCCTGTAGCGAATCGCTGGATAAGTCTTTGCCGTAACCGGAGCGTTTCAGGCCGCCGTGGGGCATTTCGCTGACCAGCATGAAATGGCTGTTGATCCAGGTGCAGCCGTATTGCAGGCGCGCGGCGACCTGCATCGCCTTGTCCAGGTTCTGGGTCCACACCGACGAGGCGAGGCCGTATTCCGAGTCGTTGGCCCAGTCCACCGCTTGCGTCAGTTCGTCGAAGCGGGTCACGGTCACCACCGGGCCGAACACTTCGCGCTGGACGATTTCATCGCTCTGTTTGCAACCGGCCAACAGCGTGGGTTGATAGAAGAACCCGGCACCCGAATGCACCGCTGCGCCTGTGACCCGCTCGATGTGCGGCTGACCGAGGGCGCGTTCGACGAAGCTGGCCACGCGGTCGCGCTGGCGCGTGCTGATCAGCGGGCCGATTTCGTTGTCGGCGTCACGCTTGCCGGCGAAACGCAGCCTGCTGACCGCCGCGCCAAGTTCGGCCACCAATTTGTCGTGAATCCCGGCCTGGGCGTAGATCCGGCAAGCCGCCGTGCAATCCTGCCCGGCGTTGTAATAACCATAAGTGCGCACGCCTTCGACCACGGCTTTAATGTCGGCATCGTTGCAGACGATCACCGGAGCCTTGCCGCCGAGTTCGAGGTGCGTGCGTTTGAGGGTTTTGGCGGCGGCCTGGAGGATTTTCTGGCCGGTGACGATATCGCCGGTGAGCGACACCATGCGCACTTTCGGGTGCCCGACCAGATGACTGCCAACGCCTTCTCCGCCGCCGCAGACGATGTTGATCACTCCGCGCGGCAGGATTTCGGCCAGTGCCGGAGCCAGCGCCAGGATCGACAGCGGCGTGTGCTCGGACGGCTTGAACACCAGCGTATTGCCGGCGGCGAGGGCCGGGGCGATCTTCCACGCAGCCATCATGATCGGGTAGTTCCACGGCGCAATCGACGCGACGACGCCAATCGGATCGCGACGCACCATGCTGGTGTAGCCCGGCACGTATTCGCCGCTGAGCTGGCCGGTCTGGCAGCGTACGGCGCCGGCGAAGAAGCGGAACACATCGACGGTCGCGGTCAAATCATCCTGCCGCGCCAGATGCAGCGGCTTGCCGCAGTTCAGTGCTTCGAGGCGGGCGAGGTGGTCGGCGTGTTTTTCGACGGCGTTGGCGATTTCCAGCAGGAGATTCGAGCGTTGTTGCGGGGTGGTGCGCGACCACTCGGCAAAGGCGCGGTGGGCGGCGAGGATGGCGGCTTCAACTTGCTCGGTGCTGGCTTCGGCGATCTGGGTCAGGACTTCGCCGGTGGCCGGGTTGAGGATCGGTTCGACAAAACCCTGGCCGGTGACCAGTTCGCCGTCGATCAGCAACGCGGTGTGCATGTGGGTCTGCGCGCCAGCCATTTTCCGTGATCTCTTTTCTTGTATGGCCATGTTGCTCCCTGTTCCGGGAGCCGACCGTCTTATCGATGCAGCAAGACTAGTGCGCGGCTCCGGGGTCGACAAATTCTAAATACTGAAGGTGGCATTCGATTAAATAGATGGCTTGCGTCCACCGTGAGGCTGCTCGCGGGCCACGGTCAGAAACGGATCGACCAGCGCGGGTCGCGCAGTGCCGCGACGCCAGGCCAGACCGACGTCGAGGGTCTGGCTGAGGTCGGCAATCGGCCGGGCCTCGATGATGTCGCCTTCCAGCGACCATGGGCGGTAGGTCATGTCGGGCTGGATCGAAACGCCGAGACCCGCCGCCACCAGACTTCGCACTGCCTCGGTGGACGCGGTTCTGAGGGTGATCTTCGGTTGCAGCCCGGCGCCGCGCCACAGGCGTTGGGCATTGCGATCCATCTCGTCGACGTTCAGCTGAATCAACGGCTCCCGGGCAACATCGGCGAGGTTGATGCTGTCGTGTTCCAGCAGCGGATGCTGGGCCGGCAGCCACAAACGGTGCGGCGAGTGGGTCAGCACTTCGGTCTGCAAGGCATGGCGGTCTTCGAGGTTGGAGAGGATCAGTACCCCGACATCGATCTCGCCGCTGACCAGCAGATGCTCGATGTACGGCCGTTCGTCCTCCATCACCCGTATCTCGACGTTGGGATAGGCGCGCTGGAAACGGGTCAGCAAATCCGCCAGGTAATAACCGGCCACCAGGCTGGTTACGCCGACAATCAACTGCCCCGCGACCTGATCGGTGCTTTGCTGCAGGCTGCGTTTGGCGTTGTCCACGGTGGCCAGAATCAGGTGCGCCTGGCGCAGGAACTGGTGGCCCTGATGGGTAAGGGTCATGCCCTTGGCGTGGCGGTTGAACAGGCTGACGCCGATTTCTTCCTCCAGTTGCTGGATGGCCAGGGTCAGGGTCGATTGGGAAATGAACGCGGTTTGTGCGGCGGCGGAGATCGAGCCGGTCTCGGCCACGGCGATGAAATGGCGGATCTGACGCAAGGTCATCATGGAAGGTTTACCCGGTGGGCGGTTTTTATAGATTGCCTCGAGTGTATATCTATTTTCACGAATGACCGCTGCGGGCCAGGCAACATCTGGAAGCACACTCGCGGCCAAGCGCGGGGCACTTTCGAACTAGGCTGAGGGCCTTATTGATCCGGATAACCCCTGTTTGGAGACGGAACATGAACACCCGTGGATTGCTCGATCAACTCCTCAAGTCCGGCCAGGAACTGCTGCAGAACAAGGCGGGCGGGGCGCAGAACAAACCGGTTGCCGGTGGTTTGGGCGGCTTGCTGGGCGGATCTTCCAGTAACGGCGCACTCGGCGGCTTGCTGTCAGGCGCAGGCGGCGGTGCCCTGGCGGCCGGCGCCATGGGCCTGCTGCTGGGCAGTAAAAAGGCCCGCAAGGTTGGCGGTAAAGTCGCCCTCTACGGCGGCCTCGCCGCACTGGGCGTAATCGCCTACAAAGCCTACGGCAACTGGAACGCCCAGAAAGGCACCGCTCCACAAAACGAACCGCAAACCGTCGATCGCCTGCCACCGGCGCAAGTCGAACAACACAGCCAGGCCATCCTCAAAGCCCTGGTCGCCGCCGCCAAGGCCGACGGCCACATCGACGACCGCGAACGCCAACTGATCGAAGGCGAATTCACCAGACTCGACAACGATCAGGATCTCAAACACTGGCTCCACGCCGAACTCAACAAACCCCTCGACCCCACCGACGTCGCCCGTGCAGCGAGCACACCGGAGATGGCCGCCGAGATGTACGTGGCGAGCGTGATGATGGTGGATGAGGAGAACTTTATGGAGAAGGCGTATCTGGATGAGCTGGCGAAGCAGTTGAAGCTGGAGCCGGGGTTGAAGGTTGAGTTGGAGAGGCAGGTGAGGGTGGCTGTTGCGTAACTGATAGGTTTGATGAGTCCCCGGCGAGGATCGAGCATCGTTCGCCGGGTTTCCTTCAGTGCAAACCTGCGGCCTTGCAGGCCTCGACAAAGGTCGCGCCTTTCTTGTCCATGGCGCTTTTGACCAACTGATTGGCTTTCACCAGTGCCGCACTGGGCTTGGCCCACTGCTCCGGTGGAAGTGGCTGCGACCAGGCTTGAACCTGTTCCGGCAGAAGGGGACGGCCCTTGCGATGAGCCCATTCGGCGAGGATGTAGGGCATTTTCCAGAAGGTCAGTACACGCCCGATGTACCAGCGGCGCAATGGCCATCGAGATTTCTCCCCGAATCCATATTCCCTCCGTTGTTCTGGAGTCAGGTCCTCGCCACCTTCTTCGTCCAGCGACCCCATCGCACGGGCATCTTCGCGTTCGATTTCAAAGGTGTGCAGTCCTTCATAAGGCTTGAGCCGATCCCCGGTCGGGATCAGGCCGAGTGCCTTGAGCATCGGGTTCGGCACATCGACCAGTTGACCGTCTTCCATGAAGTTGCGAATGGATGCCCACATGCCCAAGGAGTGAGCATCGCTGGGTTGTGGTAGCAGCAGAAACTGCACTTTGTCCTGCTCTTCATCTTCCAACCCCATGCCTAAGGTGTATTGGCGAGTGGCGCCGTAACTGGTGACGCCCTGGGAGTTTGCAACCCAGGCAACCACGCTTTCCCAAGGCACGATCAGCACGCGATGGGTTTTGCTGTCGACGTAACAGACTTCACGGCGCTGGCGGTTGAAGCGGACGGGATAGGTTTTTGCGGCGGTGAAAACGCTGGAAAACATTCCGTAGACATAGGCGCCGATTGGCAGTATGGAAAGGAGAGAAACGCTAATCGTAACCTTCATAAACATAAAGAGTTCTTGCCAGGGATCGCTGAAGTTTTCTGGATAAGCGATTACTCCATAGATAATGACAAGGCTTGGCATAATGAACGCCAAGAAAATGGGCAGCCAAATTCCAGCGGCTAATATTTTTCCTTGTTCAACTATTCCCCAGTTGCTACCACCTAGCTCCAGATACGTTTCGTTCATCTCCGAAAAATTACGACGGGATGATTGTGACTGGCCGGTGTAAACAGGTAGTGGCGAAAGAAATAGGGTCTCATTTAATCCGCTGACACGAATTTCTCCAGCGCGTGGGCGTTGGTTTCTGATATCTGGGGTTGATTCCTTCCCTTCATTGCTCTTTTTGCGTCTAAATAAATTCCTAAGCATCTGCCGTCGCCAAATCTTCTTTTTTGAATAACCTGAAGGGTGTCTTACCGGTTCCGGTCGGTAAGGTATCAACAGAATCTACTTTATACGTGCCTTTTGTGGGGATTCGTACGCCATGGGCATTAAGGATGTGCAGATTGCGCAGAACAAAACAGGTTTGGTGCATTACGTCGCGTTCGGCTTCCAGTTGGTAAGCAATATTGAATGCCAACGCAAAGTCAGTGGTTTGTAATGAGTCACTGATTGGCAAATGGAGTATTAATGCTTCCTTGCCTTTACTGGCGACAATAAAACGAGGAGCCCAGGCGGATGTGCACTCCTTCCAGCGCAAAGGAAATGGCCCAGGGCTATAGGCGTTGGTTCGAGGTTGATCGCGATATTGCTGGTATGCCTGTAGTTGTAATTTCCGACTATCCATTTCCTGTGTGCTTACACCAGGTAGTAGAAGCTTTAGATAAGTAAGTTTGTTATCTCTGATGAATTCGCAAGTTGGTTTCTGCACAACTTTCGCGAGCTCGTTCCATTCGTCCTGTGCATTACGCTGCTTGGTTTTTCTCCCCCACGCACAGCTCTCCATCCACTTCTGCAAGTCATCCAGATTGAAATAGTTGAAGAGCCCTTCACCCACCAGTTGCAGAGCTGTGGCGATCAGTCCAATCAGGTTGGCGCGTGTACCGATGGCCAAAAGCCTTGGGCTGGCTTCAGCCCATGCTAATGCACGAAGCTCCGTAGGATTCTTCATAATGTTCTTGACTATGGATCCTGTGTGTTTGGCTGCCCATGTATTGGTTCCGACCAACGTTGCGTCGCCACTTATTTGCAACGTCGTTGCTGCCAATCCTTTGTAGTCACCTTCAGCTAAAGCTTTACCCCATTGCAAAGAGTGTTTTCCTAGATCGAGCGACGCGGCCAGGCCTCCAGCTACGAATGCCCAAAATCCTGCTATACCGCTCCAGCGTCCCAAGCGGCTCATTGTATTTAGTTTGCCAGCAGCACTTTCCATCTGTTCGATATGTGCCTGAAAAATAGTAACCGACAATCCTTGGACGGTTGCGAAACCAGCAGCTGTCACGCCTATGACCGTCTCCGTGAAAGCCAGAGCATCCGTTGCGGAACGATTCTCTTTTTTTAGAAAGGCATTCAACCCTTCAATAAACTTCTGTCCCTGAATGACAAACAGAGCAAATGCAATACCATCACCTTTCGATTTCAAGGCACCAGATAGCGGTTTGCTGAAAGTCCCAGTGGCCCTGAAATCGCGCACAGTTCTACTCATCTCCATCCGCAACTGCGGATCCAGCCCATCAACCACCGTACCAATTTTCGCTGCACTATCACCCCCGACCGCCAAGGCATCGGTGAGTTTCTCTTCCAGTGGAATCAGCACATTTTTCAGTTGAGCGATGCGTTGGTTATGCGGTGCTTCACTACCCGGAGTTGCAGAGCCGATGGACTGGCGCATCAATTCCCGATTTCGAAGTTTGTAGCTTTCTTTCAATTGGCTACGCAAGTTCAGCGATTGGTCGCGAGCCTGATTGAAGGCTGCAATTTCAGCCCCTGTAGCCGCGCGCAGAGTCAATCCCTGTCGAGAGAACTCGCGCAATAGCTGCAGGCGCGCGGGTGCTCCAATCTTGCGGATGTACTCGTTGGGATCAACGGTTTGTGCGCGCGCGAAACTCTCGTGAGCCTTGTCCAGTTGATCGGCAATTTTCAGCTGCCGCGCCGGGTTGTAGGCCTCGTCCAGCATGCTTTGCATGCCCATGAACTGGGTGTTCAGTTTGGCGTAATTGGGCAGGCGCTCGGTCATCAAGCTGTGGAACTGGTTGGTCAGCACATTGACGTTAGCGAGGTTTTCCTTGGCCGAGATCACGTTGATCGAGAAGCTGGTCAAGTCTGCCAGTTTTTTTGCAATGTCTACCTGTGCCACGAGGGACAGAGTATCCAGTCCTGGCACCAGGGTCTGCAGATTTGCCTCCATGTAGGCGGCAAGTTTTTCGAGCGCTTTTGGGTCTGCGCACATGGCTGCCACGCAGACAAACTCGGTTTCCAGTCGGTGCTTGATTTGTGCGTCGAGATTGAAGTCGTAATACCAGGCTGCACCGTGAAAGCGGCCACTGGTGAACATATTCAGTCGATCTTCACGGATGTTTTGCAGACGATCGTGCCAATGTTTTAGAAGGTTTTGCTGTTCCTGAACAAAGGCTTCCATTTCCTGACGGTTGACCAGATCGTCGATACCTCGCTGACCTAATTCCTTGCCATGCAACGCATACCAGCTTTGCAGGCTGAGTTTGTTCAAAGTGTCCTGGTGTTTACGATAAAGCGGATCTCCCAGGGAATCCGTCATGTCCATGTAGGCGCGGGCGTAAGGATCTTTCTCCGCCATCTTTCGCCAATGAGTTTCGTCACCGTAGATGCCTGGGTCTCTGTGGTCCCGGCGAACCTTCAGGAAGTCGTAGATTTTCGATTGCTGTTCTTCGTCGGTGTCATCTTTCAGTGCCTGAACTTCAGGATCTGTTTTACCCAGCGCTTCCAGCCGTGGACCGTTCACATCATAAAGAGACTGTACGTAGGAACCCGTGAGGTATTGCGCCTGACGCTTATCGTCCTTGCTCCACCGATCAATCCAGTCAGCCACTTTCAACTGAGCGCTGGCAAGATCGCGCATGACGCCGATGTCGTCACGCAACACCAGAAACAAATAGTCATTCTTGTAGGCGCCCTGCACCTTACTGGTCAGCGATTCAATCGCAATAGGTTTGAACAGCGGTTGATCTTCCCAGTGATAAGCCTTGCCTTCTTGTGGGTCTGCTCCTTCAAGGACGGCATCGGCGCTTTTTTCAGGCTGCTCTTTCACTTCTGCCAGCCAGTTTTCCACTTGTTGTTTGCTCAACAAATGTTTGCCGCCCTTTTCAGGGCAGGCACTTGCCAACTCCACCGGTTGCATCAAACGCTTCCGTTCTTCTTTGGACTTGAGCACTTGCGAGCATTTATTGGCTGTCCATTGAAGCTCGGAATAGCTGGCATACAAAGTGTGTTTTCGGGTGAAGACAAGATGAGGTTCGCCGATCGAACTGGTGCGCGTGTCACCGGAGACTTCCTGGCTGCTCCACAATAGTTTGGTGATCTCGCCTTTCTCTATGCGGTACTCGTGTAGGTAACCGGTGGTGCCGTTGATGATGTAGAGGTAGCCGTCGCGCAACAGCCGGATGCCCAGTGGCTGGCTTTTTGTCTTGAACGGCATGGCGAGTTCGGATGCGGGATCGAGGTGCTGAACGAGCCCATAGCGCAGAGGCAGCAACTGAACTTTCTTGTTCATCAATTGGCATTCACCCATTGGGACACGGGTGTCCTTGGCAGGTTTAGCCAGGGCAGCAGTGTTGGCGCTGGTTTTTGGTGGTTGTTGAGCGGTCATGATGGGCTTCCTTGTCGATCCTCAGCACGGCTTTCGGCAAGCTCGGCAGCGCGCTCCACGCGCTTCAATGGCGCATCAGGTGTCGACTGCGTCAGCAGTCGCACGATATCAGGGTGGTCAGTCAGCGGTTCCCCTGCCAGATAACCGTAAACGTTCGCATAGAGGGTGATTTCCTGCTCCGACGCAAAACCTTGTTCGTAGGCTTCATCCGCTATTTTCTGCGCATAGGGGCGACGATCCTGTTCAGGAAAAGTCGCCATGTATTCAGGAAAGTACTTTTCCAAGTGCTCATTCAATGACGAGACAAAGTTGCGAAACTCTACCTCACCTAACGCTGTGAGTTCCTTATCGGTCAAGCGATAGGTTTGCGGTTCAGCAATGGCGGGTTCGGGACGTTTGTGTTGATGCCATAAGGTTTCGACTCCGTCTGGCAGGCAGATGTACTCGACCGGACCAAACCAGCGTGCACTACTGGCTTGCTCCGCCAACCCGAACAACTGATGCATGACTGCTGGGTCGGCGATGCGCGGCATAACCTCAACGCCGCTCGGATGCTCCACCGTAAGCAAGTGACGCCAATGTCCCCAAAGCACATGAGCATCGGTAGTACTGAACAACAGATAGCCCCACTCCAAGGCCGAGATTTCCAGAAAATAGGCTAAAAGCGGATCGCTGGGCCCTTTGAGAGCAATCAGGTAAGGCGAGATGTCGGACAGTTCTTGCCAGCGTGTCGATTGGTAGAGGCTGTATGCCTGGTTGTCCCATTGGTACAGCTGCTGTGCCAGATTGGGCACACTCACGCCGTCCAGAAGTAAATAGGCGGGCGTCTTCCACGGCAAGTCATTCGGAAGCGGCGGTAGTTTATTCATTTACTGTTCACCCTTTTGTGCCGCAACTTTTGCAGCCTCGCAAACCGCACAAATCGGCTTCTTCTGCATCAACGCCCGCCGTTGCGCGGGCACCAACAACTTCCCGGCTTTATCCGCATCCGCCTGCTTCAACGGCCCCGGCATCAACGGCGCCGCCCCCGTCCCGCTCCCCGGCCCACCGCCGGAGTTGATATTGATCGCCGGCCCGCTCATGGTCACGCCGCCGCCATCGATCTTGATGAAGCTGCCGCCACCGACCAGCGTCAGTTCGGCCCCGGCCTCCAGCACCACTTTCATCCCGCTGCTCAGGTGAATTTCCTGCCCGGCGTCGATGAACTGGCCGGTGCCGATCTTGATGTGCTGGTTCACGCCCACGGTCAGGTGATCGTTGGCGCGGGCTTCGACTTTGCGGTCTTCGTAGACGGTGTGGTGTTCTTCGGCCTTGAATTCCGTGTAGCTGTTCTTTTCCACGACGTCGTGGCGTTCGTTGCCGACGCGGATTTTCTGGTCGTGTTCGATGTTTTCGTCCCAGTCGCGCTGGGCGTGGAGGAAGATCTGTTCCTGGCCTTTCTTGTCTTCGATGCGCAGTTCGTTGAAGCCACCGCCGCCCATCGAGCTCAGGGTCTTGAAGGTGGTGCGGGTCTTGTTCGCCGGCAGCGCGTAGGGGACGGTGTTTTCCTTGTGGTACAGGCAGCCGCTGATCAGCGGTTGATCGGGGTCGCCTTCGAGGAAGGTGACCAGCACTTCCATGCCGATGCGCGGGATGGCGATGCCGCCGTATTGGGCGCCGGCCCAGGCGGAGGAGACGCGCAGCCAGCAGCTGGTCTTGTCGTCGGCCTGGCCTTCGCGGTCCCAGTGGAACTGCACTTTGACCCGGCCGTATTCGTCGCAGTGGAT